>JBFWJG010000014.1:0-45553 GCA_050253335.1 Deferribacterales bacterium
GTGTGACAAAGGCGTATGTTAAAGACGGCGTAATCAAAAGGTTTGTCACCGACGAAACACCCGATCTGAATATAGTCAACGGTGAAAGCGAAGATTTGCCTCAGATGAGAGCATGTATACGCTGCCGCGCGAATACTCAGAGATTTTACCGTAACGACCGTGTTCTTTACCCTCTTAAACAAACCGGTGAAAGGGGCGATGTAAACGGTTTTATCAGGATTTCATGGGATCAGGCAGCAACAGAAATTGCAGCAAAACTCACCAGCCTTAAGGCTCAGTATGGCGCAAAATCTTTTCTTAGCCAGTATGCTTCCGGCGATGGAACAGAGGTTGCAGGTTCTGCTTCCTGCGCATCCCGTCTGCTTAATCTCATGGGCGGACAGATGACATACCGCAACGACTACAGCTGGCCATCATTGGAACATACGAGCTGGTTTTTCTTCGGGCAGAATTTTTATTTTCCTCCCGGAAAATCCAGACAGGACGCTTTCAATTCGGATGCGCTGTTCATTTGGAGCGGAAATTTCGCGGAAAGCATTTGGGGAACAAATACCTCATGGTATATGCAGCAGATTAAGGAAATGGGTACAGAGCTCATTGTTGTTGACAGCAGGGTCTCTCAGACTGTTGTTTCTCACGCCAGTACTCACGCAGCCATTGTTCCCGGAACAGATGCCGCGTTGGCGCAGGCTATTATGCACGAACTGATAGTAAATACATGGAACACTGACGGTTCATTGAAAGCAGACCCGTGGCTGGACGCTGAGTTCATCCTCAGATATACTCACGGATTTTTCGATGACGAGGCTTTTACGCTGTATCCTGCAATAGCAAAAACATACCATGCGGATGTGGACAGGAGCACAGATTATATTGTTCCCGACGGTTCTTCCCTCAGTGCTTATATAATGGGTACTGACGACAGGCTTGTTCAGGCAGGGCTTAACGGAGATGTATCTGTTTATCCGTCACAGATAGGCTACAACAACTACAATGCCTATGATCCGAATGATAATCTTAAGGATGCCCTTGTTTCCGCCTATGGTAAAGTTGCCAAAACTCCTGAGTGGGCTGAATCTATATGCGGTATACCGGCAGCTAAAATAAGAGAGTTTGCTGAAATCTTTGCTAAGAAGAAAGTTACCGTCTGGCTTGGCGGCGGCTTCCAGAGGCAGTCAGAAGGCGAGCAGGGACCTCTGAACTGCTACGCTCTTGCTGTTATTACTAAAAACTTCGGTTTGCCCGGAAGACACATAGGAGTGTTTGGCGACAGGCAGCCGCTGTCTTTCGGTGTCACATTCCCTACAGGAACAAATAATGCTTATGGTGACTTCGCAGGAATATATGATTTAACGAAGCTTACAGCTCCGGCATATACCCCTGCCGTGACAAGGGCGTCTTATCCTGTGTTTATCTGGCCGGATATAGCCAAATACGGCGGTACAGGCAAATCAATGTGGAATGACGGGCAGGTTAAAAATTTCCCCACTGCAATTAAGGCGATGCTTAATTTCGGAGGAAACGTTCTTGTCAATCAATGCGGTGATTATAATACAGCATCTGAAATCGTTAAGGATAAAAGCGCTGTAGAATTAATTGTATCCGCCGACCAGTTCATGACAGGATCGGCAAAATTTTCAGATTATGTTCTTCCTGCTGCTACTGCATTTGAAAAAGAAGGCGCCTGCTCAGGATGGCTTGCCGGAGATACGCTTATATGTATGAATAAGGCAGTGGAACCTCTCGGTGAAGCATTGCCTGATTATGACATTGTCGCGAAGATTGCGGATAAACTGGGTGTTCTCAGCGAATACACCGAAGGCAAAACTGTTGATGACTGGAGAAAAGAAGCCATTGAGCCTCTGCTTACAGCTTACAACGCAGGAATGACTTATGATGAATGGAAGGAGAAAGGTCTTTTCCATATGGATTCGTCATACGGGACAACTGATCCGCTTGCCGCCTACAGAACGAATCCGGCGGGTGGTGCGCTTTATACTCCCACCGGAAAGTTTGAAATATATTCTCAGGCTATGGTGGAAGACTACGAAGCGAGATTTTACGATAATGACGATATAAGAATTACCCTTGACGGCGCGCTTCATGACGGGAAAACAACAGGCAAGTTTGTATACGCAATCCCAATGTTCATTCCCATGCTTGAAGGATGCTTCGCAAACGGTGAAGCTGCTGATCCGCTCGGCTACAAAACAAATTACCCATACTGCCTTAATGGCTGGCATGTTTATTACCGTTCGCACTCAACCCACTGCAACAATGCCTACATCAATGAAGTTTTCAAAAAAGACGCTGACGGTAACAGTGCGTATCTGGATCCTGAACGTGAGCTTGGAGAAGTTTGGGACAATAATGTTTATGAACCGATATGGATTAATCCGGCAGATGCTGTTGCTGAAGGTATTCTTACCGGTGATAGAGTAATTGTTGAAAGTCCGAGAGGCAGTATATATGCAACTGCAGTTGTGACTCAGAGAGTAAGAGCAGGCTGGCCTGCAATGGGACAAGGCGGCTGGGCTAATGGTGATAATGCTGACGGTAAACCTGATATAGGAGGAGCTATCAATGTTCTCACAAAACTTCGTCCTTCGAGAATATGTCAGGGTATGACTTTAGGTGCCGACACTCGAATCAATATAAGAAAAGGATAGGCGGAGGAATACCATGGCTAAACAGATGGCATTTTACTTTGATCAGAACAGATGTATGGGCTGCAACACGTGTGTTGTGGCATGTAAAGACTGGAATAATGTTAAACCCGGCAAGGCAAGCTGGAGAAAACTGAATATTACTGAAAGCGGCGCTTTCCCCGATGTTAAGGTTTTCAACCTTGTCCTTTCCTGCAACCACTGCGCAAACCCTGCCTGCACGGCAGCCTGCCCCGTGGGAGCGATTTATAAAAGAGCCGAGGACGGCATAGTAATAGTAGACCGCGACAAGTGCCAGAACATCCGTTCCTGTGTTGTTGCGTGCCCTTACGGAGCGCCGCAGTTCGGCGACGACCAGTCAGAGCCCGTTAAAAAGGCAAGCTGGGCTGTTGCTCACCCCGTACAGAAATGTACTTTCTGCTGGGACAGGCTTGACGACGGTCTTGCTCCCTCCTGCGTTGCATCATGCCCGCAGAGAGCCCTTGACTTCGGCACAGTGGAAGAGATCAGCGCGAAATACCCCACGGCAGTGAGAACTGCGGTAGGTATGCCTGATTCATCAAAAGACTCCAACGGTAACACGCTTACCTCAGGAGATACAGTACCCTCCATTTTCTTTAAACCTAAGAACTAGGAGCCGTAACAACCAAGAAATACCGCCCTCTCACGGGGGCGGTATTTTTATTTTTAAAGCCTTGTGAAATATGGCAGTAAGTTATATTTTGTCTGCTGAGCAAAGACATTAAAAGAAGGAAATTTCATGATAACAGACATAAATGCGATGACCTTAGACTTGATTAAGAACAAAACTTTCAGGGAAGACGCCGAAAGGTATGTGAAGCAGTACGCCGATTTTATGCAGTTTGCCGAAGATTCGGGAATCAGTGCAGACGGGGGAGCCTCCTCTGACAGCATAACCGCTGAGAGATTCTTAAAAATGAGTCGGATTAAGGGCTATAACGCAAAAAGTCTTTCTTACGGTTATCTCTCCCCCGCCTGCATTGACTGCCGAACCGGGGAAAATTCCAAGACCGTTTTTCATACACTGACATGCAACAGAGACTGCTACTTCTGCGCGAACATGAATCAGGAGCAGTATGACTATTACACGAAAAATATAAACGATGCCGAAGCTGAGCTTGACGCCTCCATGGAAGGAAAAAAGGTTTCCTCCATAGCCCTTACCGGCGGCGAGCCCCTTCTTCTGCCTGAGAAGGCTGTAAATTTTTTCAGGCACGCATCTGAAAAATATCCCGATGCCCATAAGCGTCTTTACACCAACGGGGATCTGCTTACGGACGAACTTGCGCAGCAGCTTGCCTCTGCGGGGCTGAATGAAATACGCATAAGCGTCAAGATGGACAAGGACGGCTACCCCGCTGAAACACTTGAGAAACTGAAAACAGCAAGAAAGCACATACCCGCCGTGATGGTGGAGATGCCTGTTGTTCCCGGCACTCTGGAACATATGAAGGATCTGCTCCTTAAAATGGACGAAATAGGGTGTGACGGCATAAATATACTTGAATTCCTCTATCCGTGGACGGATGCTGAGGAATACAAAAAACTTGGATTTAAAATAAAGCAGCGCCCCTACCGTGTGCTGTATTCATACACATACTCCGGCGGTCTGCCCATAGCCGGAAGCGAGGAGGAATGCCTTCAGCTTCTTGAGTTCGCCCTTGAAAAAGAGCTGAAGCTGGGCGTTCATTACTGCTCGCTGGAAAACAAGCTCACTTCGCAGATTTACTTCCAGAACTCCTCCACTAAGCTGATGCCTTTTGAAGTGATGTCCGGAAAGGACTTCTTCATAAAGATTGCCCGTGTTTATGGCAGCAGCGCGGGAAAGGTGCAGAAGTTTCTCTCGAAAAAGGGTGTTCCCTTTCAGCGTATTGCGGGTTCGGATGCCCTTGAGTTCCATCCCAGATATCTTTCCGAGCTGAAAGGTGTGGATGAAGCGGCGCTGACATACAACATAGTGGAGTCTGACGGAAAGTCCTCCTTTATGCGTGAACTTAAAATAGATTTGGTTAATCCGGCTTTATTTGACTATGATGAAGATATATGAGGTGACGTTATGAACGTTAATGAGATATGTGAAACACACAAAGGAAGAGATGTAACTTTCAATATTTTTTCAAGGATATTTATCGATGTGCCGGACGATTTTTCCGACAGATTGACTGCGGATACATGCGCTTATCTTCTCTCCATTGCGGAGGCCTCTGAAAACGGTGATCTTAAAAAAGGCGCTCAGATTCTCAATACGCTTCTGCCCGCCGATAAGTCAGGGATGGAGGGCTGGTTTGCCTCAAGCAGGCTGGACAGGGCAAAGGACTTCACTTTCCTTTTCGTTCTGGGACAGGGCTCCGTCTCTGTTTATGAATCTGTCTACCGCTCCCCTGAGAAGCTGATCAAGCAGGAGCCCTGGAGCGAGGTCAAGGCGGCTTACGCTGTGAACGGATTCAAAAAAGCCGAAGGCAATAAAACCATAGAGGATCATATCTCCCTTGAGCTTCAGTTTATGGGACTGCTCAGCAAAAAAGCCGCAGAACTCATTTCTGGCGAGGATTTTGACGGAGCCGAGGCCAAGCTGAAAGCACAGAAAGACTTTTACGACAATCACATCATAAAATGGATTCCTGATTTCTGCGATCAGGTGATATCAAAAAGCGAAAGGCTCCACTCACAGTTTTACGTTGCGTACGCATACCTTCTGAAAGGCTTTCTCACTGAGGATATGCTGTTTCTGGAAGATTTGCTCGGAGAATAGATTCCATGCGTGTTGTGGAAGGTGTATTTGAAAAACTTTCCGAATATTTCGTCATAAACAGTGCTCTTTGCGTGCGGGTGCGCCATAAAAACGCCTCCTGCACCGCCTGCACTGATGTATGCCCCGCCGGAGCTGTGAAAATCACCCGTGCGGGGGGCAAGGTGCTTGTGGACTGGTCGGTCTGCACTGACTGCGGTAAATGTGTAAATGTCTGCATGAACAGTGTATTTACCCTCCGCAGGGCGGACACGGCACGCATAAGCGCATCCGCCGCGGAACAGATCAAGGCTGAGGGCAGTGTTAGATATTCCTGCGCCCGTTCGAAATCAGCCGAAAACACAGCCAAGGTTTCCGCTCTGGCTTATATCAGCCGCAGGCAGATAATCAAAGCCGCGTCCGAAGGGGCAAAAAGGCAGGAGTTCATCCACGGAGACTGTTCAGTCTGTCCGGCGGGAGGCTGCATTGACATGCTGACCGGCGAGCTTGAAGCCGCTTCGAAGATTCTGGAACTCTGCGGAAAAGAACCTGCATTCCTCATAAGAAAACCGGACGAAGCGCCTCTGCCTAAGAAGAAGAGCAGGCTTGCAGAAAGGCTGGGCGGAAAGCAGGATATTAAACTGAGCCGTCGAGAGTTTTTCGGATTTCTCCGAACCGGAGCGGAAAAATCGGTGGGCAGAACCCTTCACTACCTCGGGGAGAACGACTCAAACCGTCAGAAAACTGTGCTGGAAGTGAAAGAAACCGTCGCTCCGCACAGGGAGTTTCTTCAGTCTCTGGAGTCTCTGGGCGGTGATATTCTCATAAGGAATATGCAGAGGGAAGGGCTTTTGAAGCGCGCCGAAATCAGCGCTGATAAATGCGCCAAATGCGGAATATGCGCCCGCATGTGTCCGTTTCAGATCTTTGAGCCGGTCACGGAGATAATAAAAGGGCGTGAAATCACTCGGGAGATAAATGTTAAATCCGTCGGCTGCACCGGCTGCGGACTCTGTGTTATTTCCTGTCCTTACGGTGCGGTAAGCGTCCGCTGACTTTCTTAGAAACACTCTTAACTTTAAAGAAATCCCGTTTTGTGCTAGGTTTTTCAGGTGGAGGACGCCATGAGAAAAACCGCTGTTTTCAAATCAGTTCTTTCCGAAGACGATTCGCTGGACAGAGCCTGCAAAAGCATACCTGAAGAGGCATGCAGACATTCCGCCCGCAATTACAAGGCAAACCTGCTGAACGGTGCGGCATCCAAACTCGCCGAACAGACAGCCGGACCTAATCTGGTTATTCCGTGGCTTTTGCAGTCCATAGGAGCCCCTGTGTGGATTCTGGGCTTCGTTATGCCTCTCAAGCAGACCTTCTCCCTCCTTCCTCAGATGGTTACGGCGGGTTATATCAGAACCCTGAGCATCCGCAAAACCGTCTGGACGGTTTCGGGATTCGTTCAGGCTTTGTGCCTTCTTCTCATGATTCCTTCCGCAATGTATCTTCCCCCTGTACAGGCCGGTTTTTCCGTGCTTCTGCTTCTTGCTGTTTTCAGCACGGCAAGCGGAACTGCTTCTGTGGCGTTTCAGGATGTTCTCGGGAAAACGGTGGACAAAGGGCAGAGAGGAAGGCTTCTTTCTGCCAGAGCATTCGCCGGAGGAATACTGACGATTGCCGCCGGACTTGTTATCAGCAGGCTCAAAGGCGGTTCGCTCACCACTCTTTATGCACTGCTTGTTTTCGGAGCGGTGCTTTGGATAATCTCCTCCCTTTTCTTCCACAGCATCAAGGAATACCCGGGCTCGGTAAAAGGTGGCAGAAACGCTGTTAAGGAAACGGCGGCGGGTTTTGCGCTTTTCAGGAAATACAAAGGCTTCCGGCAGTATCTCTATGCGAGAGCAGCCCTGAACATAATCGAAGTCGCAGTGCCTTTCTACGCGTTTTACGCCTCTGAGCTTCTGGGCACTTCCAAAGCGGGGCTCGGGCTTTTTATGACGGCAATCGGGGTCTCACAGGTAATCAGCAGCCCCTTCTGGGGCAGGGCGGCGGACGAGACAAGCCGCAAGGTGATGATCCAGAGCGCCCTTATATCCGCTGCCGCCGCTTTCACTGCTGTTGTCTGTTATTTTCTTACGGATAATCTGGCTGTTTACGCCGGACTTCTCACTGCGTTTGTCCTCATAGGGCTTGCTGAAGCGGGGGTAAGGCTGGGCAGAAAGACTTATCTTGTGGACGCGACCCCTGCGGAGAATAAAGCGACTTTCACTGCATTCAGCAACAGCATGGTCGGTGTGCTGACTCTTTTCACCGGTCTGCTCGGTCTTCTGGCGGAGAAAACAGGTTCAGCGGGAATAATCGCCGTTATCGGCGCCGCATCCCTTCTGGCGGTGTTTGCCGCCGCCCGTATGCCCGAAGCGGATAATATGCTTAAAGAGTGATTTTTCAGAGATTAAAAAAACTCCTTGACTTTCCTTAAATCTAAAGTTAGATAACCTGAACAAACATAAGCGAATCTAAATGCACAAGGCAAATTTAAATAACGGAGGAGCCAATGAGTAAAGCAGGTATTTTTTACGGCAGCAGCACAGGCGTCACCAAAAGCGCGGCGGATGCAATTGCAAAAGAGCTTAAAAAGAACAATATAGATGCGGACGTTCACAGTGCGGGCGATGCAGATATTTCCACAATTACCTCATACAGCAGAATAATCCTCGGCACATCCACATGGGGGATGGGCGATCTTCAGGATGACTGGGAAGCTCTCAAAAAGCCCCTTGCAAACGCCGACCTCAGCGGGAAGACAGTTGCTCTCTTCGGCTCCGGAGATCAGGACGGCTATCCAGATACTTTTGTTGACGGCATAGGCATACTCTATGATGCTGTCTCCTCCGCAGGGGCTAATGTTGTGGGTTTTGTGTCCACAGACGGCTATTCCTATGATGCGTCCCTCGCAGAGAGAGACGGCGAGTTTGTAGGGCTTCCCATTGACGAGGACAATCAGGCGGATATGACGGATGAGCGCATCAAGGCATGGGTCGCATCTATCTGCGAATCCTTCGCGGGCTGACATGCAGGTTTTCAGCCATCATCTGTATGAATATAAAAAAGGGCTCCGCAGTCTGATTCTTCACACCGCAAAGGCTGAGCTTAAACCTTTGTTCGAGAAAAAACTGAAAAGGAACGAAATAGCTTATTTCATACAGGATATTGATGATATCCGCTTTAACATCTTCTTCGGGGACGAAAACTGCGTCAATGTTGTGAAGCAGTTCGGTGTTTCTCTGAACAAGCTCACGGATGAGCAGGATTTTATCCTCGGAGTTATGCTCGGATACGACAGAATTCTCCAGTGCAAAAGATACCTCTCCCGCAAATCAGCCGCCGGAAAATGCGGCAGAATGGCAGTGTAAATCCCTGAGGCGCAGTCTTCTGCCCTGCGCCTGTGTTGATAGTATTATTCAAACCCCTGAGGCGGACATTTCCCTGTGTCCGCCGTTTTTTTATTGAGCTCCGGAAACACTTTTCATTTGGTAAACTCACGGTCTAATAAGGATTTCAAAGGAATTTTAACTCAGAAATAGCTTGACAATAGATTTTACTTATTATACTAGAAGACTATTATTTAGTTAGTTAATTCTAAAATTGTTCTGAGGATCTCCGAGTCCCTTTTAGCTTATGCTTCACACTATCTTTTGGAGGTTTTCTGAATGAGGAAATTAATTACTCTTTTATCAGCCCTTTCCCTGTTTATCACAGCCGGATGCGGCGGAAGTTCCGGCGGCGGAAGCGGCGGCTCCGTTGACGACGGCGGAAGCGCAACCCGCACCATATCAGGCATAGTAACCGACCCTGCCATCAGAGGGGCACAGGTCGAGATAAGACAGCTCTCCGGTGATGCGCTTGTGAATATATGCGGAACCGCGGGCAATCTTCTCTGCCGCACATTCAGCAATGATGAGGGGGGATTTTCATTTATTGTTCCCTCTTCTTTCGACTTTTCACTTTACTATGTGCAGACGCACGGCGGAGTGGACACCGAAACAGGCATCAGCTTTGAATCAATAAGCCTGAGAGCACCTCTTAACGCATTCAGCGGGAACGCAGAGGAGGTGGTTGTTTCACCCCTTACTTCACTTATCTCCTCAAACCTTTCCTCAGTGACCTCAAGGATGAGCCAAAGCGAGATCGAATCGGCAATAAGCGCGATAAGAGAATCGTTCGGCTTTTCAGCGGATACGGACATTCTCTCTGATCCTTCCCTTGAGCCTGAACTGCTCCACGCTTCTTACCTGCTGGTTAAAATTGCTGCGCAGTATCGTGATTTCAGCGTCACTTACGGCGGCGGAGAGGAAAACCCCTTTGACGCCATTGTGAGAGCGGTTGAAAACGGAGAGTTTGTAACCGAAGGCGGAGAGTTCACGGCGGGGGCGCTTGATCAGGTTTTTGCGGAGTTTACCTCCGCCCCGTCTTATGCTGAGGCTAAGCAGGAGCTTGAGGATACGCTGACTCTTCTCGCCGGACTCAGCGGAGAAGGCAATATCATCGAGGAACTTGTATCCGCCGAAAAAAGCTCGCTTTTCAGGAGAGCAGTCTCAAGTCTTATAACCAACCTGCCCGACAATGTTTCAGCCGTGTATATTGAGAATGTGGACAAGCTCCTCGAAGGGCTTGAAGAAACAGCGGAAACATCTCTTTCTCTGGAAAGCTTCGGGATTTATCAGGCTGTGAGATTTGTTCTCTTCAGCGATGCTTTTTTTGAGGATTACAACAACTATATTTCATCAGATTTTGATACGGCTCTTGCATCCCTGCTTGCTGCGGACGGCTTTTCGGACGCCCTCGGAATAGTCATGAATGAGGGTGATGTTCATCTTGTCAATGTTCCCCTTGCCGCGGCAGACCTGCCCGGAGACAACAATACCCTCAGGGCAAACTACTATTTCAATTCAAGCATCGACAGGAATTATCTGGCAAGAAAACTCATCAGCAAGGTTTTTGATGATGAGATAAATGATGAGATTTATCTGGAAGTTATTTACTCCTATGCATCTTACGGAATGCTGGAGAAGGCAAAAAGAACCGCGGATGCCTTCCTTGTCAAATCTTTCAGCAAGGCGTCTGCCTACAGGTATATCGGCAAGTTCACCAGAGTTTACGGAACCGCAGATGCGGCTTACCTGCTGCTTAAATCCGCGGAGGATATTGTATCTGCCGTCTACTCTGCAAGGGGTGACGGTGTGCTCACTTCTGACGAGGCGAATGAACTGATACTCTTATCAACGGAATATGCTTTTTTAAACAAGCAGGATGAATCGCAGAGGCTGAAGGAATGGCTGGCTGCCGAAATTGCAAATATTACTAATGAAAGCACGAGAAAAACCGCTCACGGCCGTCTGCTTACCGCTCAGTGGCACGCTGCTGAGACTCTTGTTGACTCAAATGATTCCCGTGCCGAAGACGCAGTAGACTATTTTGTTGAGCTGATCGAGGGGCAGTATCCCAACACCACCCCCGGCAGGAGATACTCCATTCACCTTGTTTACTATGCGTATGCTTCAGAGATGTACAGAGCTCTGGGACTTGCGGAGAAGGTGAAGAATCTTTTTACTGAAAATATAGACCCTCTCAGGGTTCTGGATCAGGCGGAAGAAGGCGTTCAGTGGCAGCTCTATTATGACAGCATCCTCAGCGACCTTTACTGGAGCGGCGAAACCGAAGCGGCGGTCGCCGTTCTTGACACTCTTACGACAGCGTCCGCAATCAAAAGCACTGTCAAGGCAATTGCCGTAACAATGGCTTTTGAAGAAGGCTTTGAGGCTGCTTCGGAGTTTTTTGAAAGAAAAATACCTTTGGGGGATACTTTCTCCGCAATAGGCGATTACATGGACTCATGGGTTTATCTCGGGGTGAACAAATCCAATCCCGGGGTAGCGCTGGCCGCAGTGGAAGCGGACAACGAAACCCTCGCCCTTCAGGCGCTTGATTACATGGAAGGTAAACTTGATTCGCTGAAAGCATACATCGACAGCAACAGCATAAGCTACAACACATGGCTGACGATGACCGTTGCAGGCAACAGGGATGCGGAAGCAGGCTATGTGAAGCTGGCGGAAGTTTATATTGCGATGAACAACACTTCAAAAGCAGAGGAGCTTCTTCAGAAAGCGGAAGACTTCACTGATGCGGCAGCAGATTCCCTTAACAAGGCATACGGATATTCCAGAATCGGGATTGCTTACGATAAACTGAACAACGCCTCCAAGACTGCATCCCTTCTGGCGAAAGCGGGAACGGTAGCCACCGATAATTTTACTCCGGCGGTTTTTTACGCCTTCCATATCTGCATCGCGGATAATTATAACCTTCTGGGGGACAAAGCAAACATGGAACTCAGCCTTGACGCTGCGGCGGGCTGGGCAGAAGATGTCCACACCGCAGGTACAGCGGACGATACCAACGCCACAGCGGAATCAAGCTATTTCAGAGCTCTGGCAATGAGGTACTACACCGTTCCTGATATTGAAAAAGCAAAAAATATGCTTCTGGCGGCGGAAAGCGTTTCTGCGGATATCGCGAGCGCTTCGAAAAGAACTACCGAAAGAAAAAGCATTGTTCTGGTATATGCCGCTCTCGGTCTTGTGGAACTTGCTTATGAGAAAGCCGCAGTGCTTCTTCCAACCGCTGCGGACCGTAATGACTCCATACTGGATATTGCGGGGACTGTGACATTAGCCACTGATTTCCCGGCTTCAACAATTGCTTTTGTGGATACGGACAAGGACGGCAAGCCGGATTTCTTCCTGCCTTCGGCCTCTCCGGCGGAAATAGCCGCTTCCGGTCTTGAGCTTGACGATGATTCTGACGGCGATGGGAAGCCTGATGCCGCTGACGCCACGCCGTTTTATGCGGATTAGCCTGCGATGAGTAAGATGGCTAAAATCAGAAATATTATAAAGAGAGCCGCTTATGCGGCTCTCGCCTTTCAGTTTATCTGTTGCACAGCTTATGCGGCGGACAACATAAGCGATGCGGATGTATTTGTGCTTGATGATGTTGATGTTGTTGAATCATACAAAGAACTCAATAAATCAGGCAGAACAGAGATTCCCCGTGAGTACATAGAAAACCTTCCGCAGGGCAACTCAAATATAACGGATCTGCTCCGGATGGCTCCTTCCGTCCAGTTCAGCGAATCTCACAGAAGCTCTTTGACCGGAGGGGAGATAGCTCCGGAGGAGATGTCCATTTCCGGCGGCAAGACATATCAGAACCTGTTCATGGTGGACGGAATAAACAACACGAGCATTCTGGATCCTGCCGGCTTCACCCCGTTCGGCAGTAACAGCTTAGGAGGACATTCCCAGAAGCTTTTTGTTAATTCGTCCATCGTTGACTCAATGACGCTTTACGACAGCAATATTCCTGCCTCATTCGGCGGATTCATGGGAGGGGTTGTAGATATAAAAACCAGGATGCCTGAGAAGGAGTTCGGCGGAAGCATATCATACCGTACAACCCGTTCAGAATGGGCGGAGATTTTTTTTGAAGGCACGCCGGAGGACAAGTATAAGTTCGAAAACTCCGGAGTTTATACAAAACAGCCTAAGTTTGAGAAGCATTTTTATGATTTGTCATTGGATGTTCCTGTTACGGATAACACGGGCTTCCTTGTTTTCTACAGCAGAAGCGAATCCACGATCCCGCTGAAGTCATTCGACAAATGGAAGGAACAGTGGAGAAAAAGCGAGAACCTGTTTATCAAAGGTGTTCATAATATTGACGGTTCAAGCTATCTGGAACTGACAACGTCATACTCCCCGTATGAGAGCAGATACCACCTGCCGGACACTATGAACAGCGAGCTGAACATAAAATCAGGCGGTTTGAGCGGAATCCTGAAGTATGTTCAGGAAGAGGGGGACAGCAGGCTGGTTTTGAGTCTGGATGCCTCCGCTACGGAAACCTCAAGAACTGCTCCGAACGAGTATAAAAAATGGATCGCCAGCGGAAGCAAACCCTGGGGGTATCTGCTCGAACCGGATACTGACGACGACGGCAATCCTGACAATATTACAGCCGGAGTCAGTGCCGAGGGAGGCTTCGGAAGTCTTGAGCAGGAAGAGAATGCGGTTAACCTGAAGCTCGATCACACTGTAGGCCGGTTTAAGCTGAGCGGCGACCACGTTATTTCTTACGGAGCCGTGTATTCTTATATTTCAGGCACTTATAACAGAAGTGAAAATGCGTATTCCTACATCGAAGGCCGACTGAACGCTGATGTCGTATGCAATGGCGATACGGGAACATGCGTTGACGGAGAGCAGTATTTTTATCAGCGAAGCATTACTCCTGCTTCTTATATCGAAGCCGAGATAAATGAATATCACTTTTATGCAGAAGATGACTGGGCGTTCGGGAAATTCAATTTCAGGGGCGGTGTCAGGGTGTCTTATGATGATTATATGAGCAATCTGAACGCGGCACCGAGAACCAGACTTAAATATGATGTTTTCGGAGATAATTCAACAACTCTCAGTGCGGGTTATAACAGGTATTACAGTTCAAATCTTCTGAAGAATAAGCTGCAGGAAGGGATGCTGCCCGAATATGATGAACGCAGAAGCACATACCTGAACGTTCTGCAGGAATGGGGGCCTTCAAGCGGAGGCACAGAAACGGTTTATAACTTTTCGGATCTGAAAACTCCGTATACGGATGAATACGCGGCGGCGGTTGATCAGGAATTTCTGGGCGGAATAGTGAGCCTTCAGTATATCGACAGAAGGGGAAAAGACGAGTTCGCCAATGAAAAAACCAAAACGCTGGCGGACGGATACAGCCACTATACCCTTAATAATAAAGGCAGGAGCAAGTACAGGACAGTTCAGCTGAAGTGGAACAGGTTCTGGAAAAACCACAGCCTCATGATGAATGCCATGTGGCAGGATGCATCAACATCAAACCACACCTACGATGAAGACGGACTTGAGGACATGGATGATGAAATACTCTACAAGGGCAGGCTCATCAAGCGCTATGACAAGCCTAAGAGCAACTACAACCGCCCCATTGTCGCCAATATAGCCTACACAGGCAGATTTTTTGAAAGACTTGTTATTTCACCGGTTTTCAACTTCAGGGGAGCTTACAGAAAAATAGTTCTGGAGGATGAGGATTACTATGTCGGTCAGACCGGACAGACGGATCCCGTGACAGGGGAACCTATATACAAATATGTAAACAGATATGAAGAGGAAAAAATGAAAGCTTCCTATACTTTAGACTGCTCGGTATCCTGGGAGCAGCCGCTGAAGCGCAGGCAGAAGCTGACTGCAACCGTTGAAGTCACCAATGTTTTCAATGCGAAGAATGAAGCGGGTCAGAGCAGTTCCGACGAGAGAAAGAAGTATTACGAGATCGGCCGTCAGTTCTGGGCAGGGGTGGCTTATGAATTCTGATAAGATCATAAGCATAGAGAACCTTGAACACTCCTACGGGAAGAACAAAGTGCTCCACGGAATAAACTTCACCGTTGAAAAGGGGAAAACTTTCGGTCTCCTCGGCAAGAACGGCGCAGGGAAGACGACCACCATCAACATAATGATGGGTTTTCTCGCACCGGACAAGGGGAAGTGCCTTGTTCTGGGTGAGGCTGCGCACAGTCTTTCACCGGAAGGAAAAAGGCGCATAGGTCTACTGCATGAGGGGCATCTGTGCTACGAGTTCATGAGCATAGACCAGACGGAAAAGTTTTATAAAAGCTTTTATCCCCAATGGGATGCAGAAATTTTTGACTATCTCGTGAAAAAGCTCGGCCTCAGGAGCGGGCACAAGATAAAGCATATGTCCTGCGGTCAGCGTTCTCAGGTGGCTCTGGCTGTTCTTATGGCGCAGAACGCGGATGTGCTGATACTGGATGATTTCTCCATGGGGCTTGATGCCGGCTACCGCAGACTGTTCCTTGATCATCTGAACTTCTATGTGAAGGAGAGAAAAAAGACAGTCCTTATAACATCCCACATTGTTCAGGATCTGGAAAGGTTTGTGGATGATGCGCTGATAATAGACAAGGGAAGGGTGCTGCGCTCCGCTCCGCTCAGCGAACTGAAAGACGGGCTCTACGGCTACAGGGTAAAATGCGCTCAGGATCTGAGCCCGCTGGAAAAAGAGGCGGAAATACGCGATGTTTCCCACACCAGCGCGGGCTATGAGATAATAGCGGACATTCCCCCTAAGGACGCTCCCGCTTACTTCGCTTCAAAAACCGGAGCGGATATTAATCCCGAATATTTTGACATAACTCTGGAAGACGCGTTCATCGCGCTTACCGGAAAGTATTAGGTAATTTTCAATGATTAGGCAGATCTGGATCAAAGAGTTCATTAAACTGAATAAAGTTATTTTTGCCGTATTTCTGGCGAACGCCGGACTTGCGGTGTATTTCTGGCTGAGGCTGAGGGGCGGATTTTCCATGATGAATCCGGTCATGATATGGTCGGATATAATCGACAAGCACAGCTTCTATTTCGGCAGGTTTGAGGTTCCTATCCTCGTTTCCGCCATAGCCTTGGGGATAATGCAGTTTTACCCCGAGACAGAGAAGAAGCGCTTCCGCATATCCTGCCACCTTCCTTTGAACGAAAACGCCATGACGGCGGGGATGCTCTCCTTCGGAATTGTTGTTATCAGCGCTGTGTGGCTGTTTGATGCGGCCTCGGTTTACTTTGTTTCAAAAGCGTATTTCCCCTATGAAATATACTCGGAAGCACCCGTGATCATGCTCTACTGGTATCTGAAAGCGGTGGTGATATACATCTTTGTTTCCGCATTCACCCTTGAGCCTGTCTGGAAGCAGAAACTCAAGCTGGGCATAATGCTGGGAGCGTTCAGCGGTTTTTTCGCTGTTTCGGTCTACAACTCAGACAGAGGCGTGCTTCTCCTGTCCGTTATGTTTGCTGTGATGTTCGTTCCGGTGCTTTTCTATCCTGCGCTCAGATTCAGGAAGGGAGCGTAAGATGAAGCTTTTATCAAGATACCTCCTCCTCATGGCCGCGGTGATTTCGTTCAGCAGCCTTATCCCTTTTCTCTACACGGTAACGTTCGGAAAAAGGGCTGAAAGACCTGCAATCTTCTACAGCAAGGTGATTGAGGACATAGTCTACAGCCTTGAGGACAGGTCAGGCTCAAGAAAATATTATGACGGCGCAGGCAATGAATACAGCGCGCGTGAATACACAAAGCTTATCCCCTTCATACAGTTCAGGGATCTTCAGAAATGGGGTATGTACCCCGAAACTGTGGGCGGCCAGCATGTCTCGGAGGAGCAGGCGGCCAATGACAGGGACTTTGTGAATATCCACTCCTACTGGATAGACGGGGACAAGGTGAGGGTCAAGCTTTACCCGCTCTTTGAAGCGGAGAGCGACTTCACAAAAATAGAGATGCCCGCGGAGCTCTTCCGCATAACGTCCCGAATGGAGTTTATAAACGGTGTCAGAAACGCCGTTGATGAGGAGAAGAGCACGCTGTTTACAAACGCGCTCAGGGATGCGGGCTTTGTTTTCCCTGCGGGAATGATTGCCGGAAACCCGACAACGAGAAAGTCATACGACTTCGGCTACTTTGTTCAGGACGGCGCGGGGGATGTTTTTCACCTTATGCAGGTTAAAGGACAGCCGTTCGTAAAGAGAACAGATATAAAACCGGACGGTGAGATTCTCTATATCAAAGTCGCGGAAAATCATTATCTGCCTTATTACGGCTTCCTGATAACCTCGGACGGCGGCGTCTACCACATAATGAAGGAAGACTACGGCCTCAAAAAGCTTCCCGTGGAGAACTACAGACCCCTTGAGCAGATGTTCAGATATGTGAAGGATCCGCTGAACATGACAGTGAAAATTGCTGATGAAAACGGCGAGCATGTCTATGTGGCTGATAAGAACTACGGGTTTGAAAAGAAGTTCTTCTACCCGTATGAAGGAAGAATAAGGGGAGCATTCAGAGCGGTTTACGACACTGTGTTCCCTTTCAGGATAAATACAAAACATCCGGACAAGTACGGCAGCTATCTGAACATGGATTTCAGTGACAGACCGCACGCCGCATTTATATTTTCCGCAGTTCTGGCGGTGCTTTATGCGGCGTTCAGGATTTTCGGCGGAACAAGGAACAGAGAACTGCCTTTTGACACCGCGCTTGTTCTTGCGGGCGGGATTTATGCTGTTGCCGCATTGCTGCTTTTGGACGGATTCGGGAGGAATAAAATATGAACAAAGCCCTTATTGCCTTATGGGTAATGATCGCGGGGAGCGCTTACGCCGCTGATGCTGATAAGATTCTGGATTTGCAGAAGAATATCCATGACAAAAAGAGCGGCTTCTACTCTGAGAATGAAAAATGGCAGGAAGAGAAAATAAACCTTGAACAGCAGTACATACACCTCAAAAGAGCCGTTGCCGAGAAGGAGGCTTATCTGAAAAGCCTGAAATCCTCCGCAGAGGAGCTCAAAGCGGAAGCGGAAAGAAGCAGAGCTAGAATAGCCGAAGGACAGAAGCTGAAAACAGGTCTGGAAACTTCCCTTTCCTACCTGCTTGAAAAACTCGGAGCGGAAGCCGCAGCGGGTGACGAGGCTGCGGTTCAGGAAAGGCGCGACCGCATAGAAGGCCTCATCGCTTTCATCGCCGCGCCGGATGTTCTCCCCGCTGAAAAAGTGCGCAGAGTAATGGAGGCGTACAAGGTGGAGGCCGACATGTCCAGATATGCTGAAATACGCACCATGAGCGTTAATGTGAACAGTGAGATCCTCAACGGCTATGTACTTCGCACAGGCGGTCTTGCGGCCTTTTTCACAACGCCGGACGGAACAACGGCGGCATTCTTCAACCCCTCCTCAGGGCAGTTTGAAAGGCTTGATTCAAAATATTCAGGAGAGGTCATCATAGCGGGTGAACTGGTTAACAGAAAAAGGATGCCCGCCCTCGTGACTCTTCCCGTGGGGAGGATAGAAGTAAAATGAAAAGACTCGCAGCCTTAACGGCGGTTCTTCTGATTATTCCCGCCGCAGTATTTGCCAAAGATTTAAGGGTTATTTACAGGGATCTGGTTCAGGAGTCTGAAACAGTTTCCGGAACCATAGAAAAAGAGCTCCGGACGCTCAGGAACGACCGCGCGAAAATGAAGAGCGAAGTGGAGGCACTGGAAAGACAGCTTTCCTCACTTGATGCCGAGGCTGATGCCCTCCGCAGGGAGAGCGAAGGCTACATAAAGGCAATCAACGGCAACAGGGAAGCCCTTGGACGTGAAAACAGCAGCTTCACACAGATTGAGGCCGCTGTGGAGGCGGCTATGCAGGACTTCTTCGTGATGTCTCAGGAATATCCTTCTTACGCTGTTCCGGGGAACGGAGACTTCTTTAAAAAAGGTGAGGAGCCCCTCTTTAAGCTGAACTTCCTTGCGGACAGCTATCTGGATTTCATAGGCTATGCCTCAAAGGTCAGCCTGCGCGATATGTCCGTAACTGATACGGACGGAACCCTGAAAAACGTTCAGGTGCTTTCTCTCGGCACATTTGCGGATGTGTATAAAGACGGAAACGAATACGGATACCTCGCCAGAAATCCTGAAGGCGGACTCCAGAAGGTTGCGGGCGTTCCTTCAGAAGAGCGCGGACTAATTGAGAAGTATTTCAGGGGAGAAACGGATGATATGTCTCTGGATTTCTCCGGCGGAGCGGTTTTCAAACAGTGGGAGAACAAAATAACGCTCCTTTCCCAGCTTAAAAAGGGCGGGCTTCTGATAATTCCGATTATTCTTGTGGCGGTCTTTGCCCTGCTGCTGGCATTCGAAAGGGCGTACAGCCTTTATTTCAAAGGGCTCGGTGCTCTGGACTCGGTGGATGACATAGCCGCCAAGCTTGAGGCCGGAAAAACGGACGAGGCGCTCAAAAGTGCCGAAAGCATAAAATCATCCCCTCTGGGCAGGGTCTGCATGGCGGTAATCCCTTTCCGCACATGCACATTGCAGGCGAGGGAAAACATACTGAACGAGGCTCTTCTAAGGGAAGTGCCTGTTATAGAGAGAAACCTCTCCCACCTTTCCACCTGCGCGGCTGTTGCGCCTATGCTCGGTCTTCTGGGCACAGTGACAGGGATGATAAGCACCTTCCACGTGATCACACTGTACGGTTCGGGTGACCCGAGGCTGATGGCGGGCGGTATCTCCGAAGCGCTTATAACGACTATGTTCGGCCTGATAGTGGCAATACCCGTGATGCTTGTGCACACATTTTTCGCCAGACGCGCCGAAACACTTCTGGACAGGCTTCAGGAGGCGGGCATGAAGGTGTTCAACTCAGCGGGAACCGGAAAATGACAGGCGAAATTTTCAGGGTAGTCACAGACAATACTGTTCAGACCATGATCTTCTTTCTGAACATATATATCTGGTTCTGCATAATAGACAGGCTGTTTCTCTACGGCTGGCTTCTGCTGCCCGAAAAGAGGAGCAGTGTTTCCCGCATCACCGTGAAGGTGCGCGCGGAACTGAACGCTCTTCACATAGTTTATGAGAACGAAAAACAGCTTGCGCCGTATATCGGCAAATACGTCAGAATGCTTGAACACAGGCTTTCGGGGATAAAGACAGGCACAGCCGCGGCTCCCATGCTGGGGCTTCTGGGTACAGTATGGGGCATGCTCATAGCTTTCAGCGTAATGTCCGAAAGCGGAACAGGCGAGCCTGCCATGATAGCCCACGGCATCTCAAGCGCGCTGTCCACAACCATGTGGGGGCTTGTGGCGGCTATACCGGGGCTTGTGGCGCTTCCTTTTCTCCAGAGGCTTAAAATAAGGCTGATAAACAAAATCAACGCAGAAAAAATAACCTATATCGGAGGACAGTCATGCAGCGTATAGCGAGACGTTCCTCGGGGAATTCATCCTCAATAGATATGACGCCGATGATCGACCTCATATTCCTGCTTCTGATCTTCTTCATAGTCACGACAAGCTTTGTGAAGGAGACGGGGATAGAGGTGGAAAAACCCGTGGCCGCCACAGCGCAGAAGAAGGAGGATTCCTCCGTGCTCATAGCTGTTACGGGCGACGGGCGCATCTTCATGGACAATCAGGAAGTGGATATAAGAAGCGTAAGGGGCAGGGTGTCCGTAATGCTTTCAGACAACCCGAAGGCGGCGGCGGTTGTGATAGCCGATAAAAACGCGCGGGTTGAAACAGTCGTTGAAATAATGGATCAATGCCGCCTCGCAGGTGTAAACCATGTGAGCCTGGCGGCGAAGGGCGGACAGTGAGCAGGTTCTCCTCCTTAGGTTTAAATCTGCTCAAGTGGCTTCTGGCCTTTGTGATGACGCTGCTGATATTTTCTCTGTTCATCACTATGAACCGTGAGCACAATTTTGACACATCAGACCGGAGCGATGCCTTCCGTGTGATGATCAGTGAGCGTGCGGCGGAAAACATACAGCAGGAAAAACACGAACTGCCCAAGGAGCCGGAGACAGAGCGTGTGCCCGCCCAGCAGCCGCTGATGCAGGAGATGCCCCTGGAGGCGGATGTTGACGCAGGAGATACTGGGATAAGCATTCAGGTTTCGGAAGTGAAGGTTCAGCCTGCGGCGCTTCCGAGCATAAGCGCTCCCGCACAGCCCGTTTCAGCCCCTTCCGATGCTGTTTACGGCCTGAGCGATCTGGACAACAGACCGAGACAGACTGTCAACGTCAGACCCGATTACCCCAGATACGCCGTAAACAACAGGATAGAAGGGAGCGTAACTGTCGGCTTCACTCTGGACAGAAGCGGAAATGTTGTTAATCCGCAGACGGTTAAGGCTGACCCGCCTAATGTTTTTGAAAGCTCGGCGCTGGCCGCTGTGCGGAAATGGAAGTTTACCCCCGCCATCAAAGGGGGCGAAACGGTTAATGTGCGCATGATAGTAGTTGTAAAATTCACACTGGAAAAATACTGATGAAAAAGCTGTTGATAATCCTCTTATCAGCGGTGTCCGTGGGTGTTTATGCCTCGGATGCCGAAAAAGGGCTCACCATGGAAGCCCGCGCGGCCTATAACAAGGCTCACGGCTTTTATGAAAAAGGCGAGACAGGCAGGGCAGAGGAAGCGATCAGGGAATACAGAAAACAGTTTCCCGATGCGCCTCACGGTCTGCACAGCATGCTGATGGGCAATATATGCCTTAAAAAGCAGGATAAAAAATGCGCCATGAGGGAGTTTGAGGACAGTGCCCTTTTCTTCGGGGACAACACGCAGATGTGGGAGAATGCCGCCCTTCTTGCTTATGAGAATAAGGAATACAAAAAGGCGGAACAGCTCCTGAACAGGCTCTCTGCTCTTACAAGTCTGAACATCCCGCAGAAGAAGATTCTCCTTTCCGTCTATTTCGCTGATCGCCAGTGGGTTAAAGCCGCTTCCGTTATAACTCCGGCGGAGTTTAAGGGGATGGATGATTCCGATGCGAAGGCCGTTCTCGCCGCGACTTTCCGTGCAGGGAGGAAGGATGCCTTCTATTCCATGCTGAAAGGCAGAATAGACGAGACACAGAACCCCGAATGGTGGAAATATTACGCCGCCTTCGCCCTTGAAGACGGCAGAATAAAAGAAGGTGTCTCTGCCATGAGAACATACGCCCGCACAGGCAGTATCGGCGGGGCGGATAAGGTGACGGCGGCGAAACTTCTGGCGAGCGCAAAGGTCTATGATGAAGCGGCTGAGTTTTTCGCCGCCGCCATGAACGAGGTGAATCTGGAATGCCGTGACATGGTTTTTGCGGGCAATGTGGCCAGAAAAGCCGGACAGTTTGAAAACTCAATAAAAATATTCGATAAGGCCTCAGATGCCGGATGCTCCGGCAGGGTTCTGAGCTCAAAAGCAGTAACCTATTTTATGAAAAAGGATTACAGAAAAGCGGCTGAAACTTTTGCCATCGCCTCGGAAAAAGAGGGGAACAGGTCATACGGCTCTTACATGGCCGGACTTTCCTACTACAAGGCAGGCGACAGGGAAAATGCCCGCCGTTTACTGAAAATGGCCGGAAAAAACAGTGAGTACGGCAGACGCGCAATAAAGCTTCTGGAATACATGGAGGAAAATGATGATAAAAACAGTTAAAAACGTCCGCAGACTTATAACAGCGCTGGCCGCTGTTTTTGCGTGCGGGTTTCTGCTTAATTCTGCCGCATGGGCAGGAGTTGAGGAGAAGCTTCCTTTCAGCGATAAAATTATTTACGGCAAACTGGAAAACGGACTTCAGTACTATATCAGGCAGAATGATCTGCCTATGGACAAGGCGGAGCTGCGTCTCAATGTCAGAACCGGCTCCCTGAACGAAACCGAGGCCGAGCGGGGCGTGGCTCACTTTGTGGAGCATATGGCGTTTAACGGTACAAGAAACTTTAAAGGGAATGACCTCATTAAGTTCATGGAGGAACTGGGACTTACCTTCGGCCAGCATTCAAACGCATACACCTCCTCCGAAAATACATACTACCAGCTCAGTGTTCCCGCGGAAAGGGATGAACTGATAGCTGATTCTTTTAAAATAATGCGTGACTGGGCGGACGGCATAACCTTTGATGAAAAAGAGATTGAAAGGGAAAAGGGCGTGATAACTGAGGAGTGGCGTATGCGCAATGATATGCGCAGCCGTATACGCAATATGTCGAGGGAATATCTTCTGGAGGGCTCGCTTTACCCTCAGAGAGACCCCATCGGGCTCATGGAGATCATAGCTTCGGCTGATAAAGCGCTTCTGAAAGGCTACTACGATAAATGGTACACCCCTGAGAATATGTCCGTCATAGTTGTGGGGAACATAGACCCCGAAAAGGCGGAAAAGCTCATCAAACAGAACTTTGCATCTCTTAAAGCCAAGAAAACGCCCGAAAAGGCGGATACATCAGTCCCGTTTCAGGAAGGGCTGAGGGTGCGTACTATAACGGACCCCGAAGCGGCTTCTGTTTCGCTCTCCTACAACATTTTCAGCAGAGAAGGAAGGGTGGAAACCTATGAACACCTCAGGCGGAACGTGCTTGAAAGCGGTGCAATGAGTATGCTGAACAAGCGTGTCGCCGCGAAGATACTTGAGAAGAGAAGCGAGCTCCTCTCTTTCCGTGCGGGGAAATCCGGCATGACGGACAGCCTTGCGCTCACAAGGTTTTCCATTATGACACGGCCTGAAACAATCGATTCGGACATAAAAGAGATGCTCACCGAAATTGAGCGTGTAAAGCGCTACGGCTTCAATGCGGATGAACTCAGGGAGTTTGTAACCTCGCAGAAAACTTATCTGGAGCGTGCGGCCAGTCCCGACTACAAATATCCGTCTGATAAATATGCGGATATGATAGCCCAGTACGACACATTCGGCGGACACCTCACGGAGTTTACGCAGGATAAGGCGCTTCTGGACAGAATTTTCGGCGAGACGGACATCAAAGACTATAACGAAGCATTCAGCAGGCTTCTCCTGAGTGACAGCCGTATGGTTATTCTGACTATGCCTGAGCGGGATGCGGATAAAATATCCGTCACTGAGGAAAAATTCCTGAAAATCCTGTCTGAAGCGGAAAAAAGTGAAATCAAGGCGGAAGCCTCCGGCGGGATTCTGGATAAAATAATCAGCAAGGAGCCTGAGGGCGGAATAATAAAATCAAGGAAAAGCTTCGCCAATGTTGACGGAGAGCTTATCACCTACGGCAACGGCGTGCGCCTCTTCATAAAAAATAACCCTGTGGACAAAAACCGCTTTATGCTCACAGCGAAGAAGCCCGGCGGTTTTTCAGTCATGGGGGACGAGGAAATACTCTACGCTGATTTCATGCAGAAAGCGCTGATTGCAAGCGGCTTTCAGGGTATCAGCAGAAGAGAGCTCCAGACATTCCTCGCAGGCAAAAGGGTGAACGCCGCACCGTCTGTCACAGGAAGCACATTTGACTTCGGCGGCGGCGGGGACAGCGAAGACATGGAAACCATGTTTCAGCTTATCTACAAATATCTCACAGCGCCGGACATAGACAGAAACGCGTTTGACGCGCTGATAAAATCAACGGCCAACTCGCTTGAAAACGCCGAGAAAGACAAAAAAACAGTCTTTTTCCGTGACGCGGCGGAGAAGATGCTTAACGACAATTACAGACGTGGATACCTCCTTGAGGCGGATCTGCCAGGCATCACCCCTGAAAAGCTGATGAAGATCTATAAAGCTTACTTCAGCGATATAAACAACTTCATTTTTGTGATCTCAGGCGATGTTGACAGAGAAAAAACAGCGGAGCTGGGGCGCAGATATCTGGGCGGTCTGCCTGCCGTGAACGTCAGAGCCGAAGCGGTTGACAGAGGCATCAGGCTGAAAGACAAGTACGGCACGGCGGAAGGGTTCGGTGATGTGGAAAACAGATCCACCGTGATGATCCGCTTCGATAAGGATGTGGAATACACCGCGAACGGCAGATACAGCACATCGCTGTTAAGGCGTGTTCTCAACCAGAGGATGCGTGAGAACATCCGCGAGGATATGGGCGGGGTATACTCCGTCAGTGCTTTCATCAGCTACTCCGACTATCCTGAAACTGTTTTCTCCGGCAGGGTTTCATTCACATGCGATCCCGCCCGCAGAGACGGCATAATTGAAGAAGTGCTCAGAATCATAAATGACATAGCGGAAAACGGCATAACCTCAAAAGAACTTGAAACTGCGAAAAACCAGCAGAACGTTCAGTATGACGCATCGGGAGAAGATAACCGTTTCTGGGCGGGGACGATTGTGTTTGACTTTATCCGCGATGAACCTGTTCTCTCTGTTGGTGAGCTGAAGGAGATAGTAAACGGAATAAGCCTCGAAAGCGTGAACGCTTTTGCGGCTGAATACATGAAGGATATGCGTATTTTCGCCGCATCGTACAATCCGGAGGCAAAAGTTGAATAGACTTCTGCTTCTGATGCTTGCCCTCTGCCTGTGTTTTTCTCAGGCGGAGGCGGGGGTTACGAAAACCCACGGTTTCTCGCTCACTGACGGACTGAAATACGGCGCCGATTTCAGGCATTTTGAATATGTAAACCCCAAGGCGCCCAAAGGGGGCACTCTGCGCAGGGCGATGTACGGCACTTTTGACAGCTTTAACCCGTTTGCGCCCAAGGGTGTTTCAATAAAGGCCACAGGCTATCTCCACGACAGCCTGATGACCTCCTCCGCTGATGAGTCCCTGAGTTATTACGGCCTCATAGCCGAAACCATGGAGTATCCGGACGACTATTCATGGGCGATATTCAACCTCCGCCCCGAAGCGAAATGGAGCGACGGAACACCGCTCACTGCGGATGATGTTGTTTTCAGCTTTGAGAAAATCACGGAGGTCAGCCCGTTTTACCGCAATTACTATAATCTGATAACAAAGGCTGAGGCACTGGGAAAGCACAGGGTTAAGTTTCACTTCGCAAAAGAGAAAACCAGCCGCGAGCTTCCGCTCATAGCCGGTCAGCTTTCCATTATTCCCAAGCATTTCTGGCAGAAGAGGGATCTCTCCAAATCATCCCTTGAGATACCGCCTGTGAGCGGAGCATACAGAATCGCCTCCTTTGACGCGGGAAAAAGGGTAACCTTCGGGCGGGTCAGGGACTACTGGGGCGAGAAGCTTCCCGTGAACATTGGCCAGAATAACTTCGACACCATTGTCTTTGAATATTTCAGGGATCAGACAGTAGCCTTTGAGGCCTTCAAGGCAGGGCACTTCGATTTCACGGCGGAAAGCTCCGGCCGCAGATGGTACAGGGGCTACACCGGAAAATATTTTGACATCGGGCTGATCAGAAAGGAAGAGATACCTCACAAAAACCCGCAGGGGATGAAAGGCATAGTATTCAACACGGCACTTAAACCTCTGGATAATATACTTGTGCGCAAGGCGCTCAACTATGCCTACGATTACGACTGGATAAACAAAAACATCTATTTCGATCAGGATAAAAGGCACGACAGCTTCTTCTCAAACTCTGAACTCGCCTGCGGCGCAGTGCCTGCGGCGGATGTTGCGGCCGTGATAAAACAGGTTAAGCCTGACGCGGGGGATGAACTGCTCAGGGCACGGTTCAGATTTCCCACGACGGACGGCAGCGGGAACAACAGGGAAAACCTGAAAACCGCTGTGCAGCTTTTCGAACAGGCGGGCTACCGCATAGTGAACGGAAAAATGACCGGCAAGGACGGCAGGCCCCTTTATCTGGAGATAACCACATCCTCCAAAACCATCGAGAAGGAGCTGATGACCTTCAAAAAAGCCCTTGAGCGCATAGGCATAGACTTTTACATCAGGTACATGGACTCCACCCAGTTTGTGGATAAGGTGCGCGCGAAGGACTACATGATGATTTACACCGCAGTTAAGCAGTCCGAATCGCCGGGGAACGAACAGCGCAATATGTGGCACTCCGAAGCGGCGGACGAGGCGGGCAGCAGAAACTACGCCCGCATAAAAGACCCCGCTGTGGACAGGCTTGTGGATATGATAATAAACGCGAAGGACAGAAAAAGCCTTGTGACATATTCCAAAGCGCTGGACAGGGTGCTTCTGAACGGATGGTATTTTATCCCCTCCGGCTATTCCGACAGATACCGGATCGCATACTGGGACAAGTTCGGCAAACCGGAAAAGATGCCCGAATACAGTTTCGGCTTCGGCTCATGGTGGATAGAGCCTGAAAAAGAGAAAAAGATCGACAGTCTGATCAAAAGGTAAATGATGCTTCCGTATATTCTGAAGAGGCTGGTTCTCGTGATCCCCACTCTGCTGGGGATTGTCACCATAAACTTTTTTCTTGTGCAGATGGCTCCCGGCGGGCCTATGGAAACCATGATAGCCCGCATGACCGGAGAAGAGGTCACCGCGGAGCAGCGCGCCCTCCGGCAGGATGATGATTCCTCCGGCATGAACGCCCTCAGTGAGGACTCATCCGCTGCCGAAATGTTCCGCGGCGGCGGCATATCCCCAGAGCTCATTGAAGACCTGAAAAAGCTCTACGGTTTCGACAGGCCGCTGCATGAGCGCTACCTCAAAATGCTGAAAGACTTTGTGATGTTCGAGTTCGGCGAGAGCTTTTTCCGTGATAAAAGCGTGATTGAACTGATAAAGGAAAAGCTCCCCGTTTCTGTTTCGCTGGGTGTGTGGACGACAATCCTTGTATATCTGATCAGCATTCCTCTGGGCATAAAAAAGGCTGTCCGCCACGGCAGCAGGTTTGATGTGTGGAGCTCTTTTGCCGTTATAATGGGGAGCGCGATCCCCGTGTTCCTGTTTGCCGTTCTCCTCATAATCTTCTTCGCGGGGGGGAACTATTTTGCGTGGTTCCCGTTGAGGGGGCTTGTGTCCGACGGGTTCGCGGGTATGAGCCTGTGGGAGAAGCTTCTGGATTATCTTTGGCATATGTTCCTTCCCGTTGTTTCCATGCTGATAGGCGGTTTTGCCTCGCTCACCATGCTGACCAAAAACTCGTTTCTGGATGAAATTAACAGACAGTACGTAACCACCGCCAGAGCAAAGGGGTTGACGGAAAAGCGCATACTCTACGGCCATGTTTTCCGCAACTCCATGCTTATTGTTATCTCCGGCTTTCCAGCCGCGTTCATATCAATGTTTTTCACAGGCTCCCTTCTCATAGAGGTTATATTCTCTCTGGACGGGCTGGGGCTCATGGGCTTTGAGGCCGCCATGAGCAGGGATTATCCTGTGATGTTTTCAACGCTTTACATCTTCACGCTCATGGGGCTTGTGCTGGGCATAATCAGTGATATTACATACACTCTGGTTGACCCGCGCATCTCCTTCAAAGCGGCGGACAGGGGGTAAGGATGAGGATTTCGCCCCTTACCGAACGGAGGCTCAGGCGTTTCCGCGGCAACAGGCGGGCATGGTATTCGCTTATCATGTTCTCCTTTCTGTTTCTGATGAGCCTCTGCGCGGAGATAATAGCCAATGATAAACCCCTTGTAATGTCATACAGCGGAAAGCTGTATTTTCCGGTTCTGTTCACATACACAGAGAGCGAGTTCGGCGGTTTTTTCGATACCGAGGCGGACTACCGTGATCCGTTCATGCTGGAATCAATAGAGGAGAACGGCTGGGCAGTCTGGACACCGGTACGCTACAGCTACGACACCATAAATTACGACACCGATACACCCCCGCCGACACCGCCGTCCCTTGCCAACCCTCTGGGGCTTGACGATCAGGGGAGAGATGTTTTCGCGAGGCTTCTTTACGGCTTCCGGCTTTCCGTACTGTTCGGGTTCATGCTCACGCTGGTCACATCCGTCATAGGTGTACTTGTGGGCGCTTTGCAGGGGTACTACGGCGGAAGGGTGGATCTCTGGGGGCAGAGATTTATGGAGGTATGGTCGGGCATTCCCATGCTGTATCTGCTCATTCTTGCCAGCAGCATGATCCGTCCGGGGTTCTGGTGGCTGCTTCTTTTGATGTCAGTCTTCGGGTGGATGAGCCTTGTGGGCGTGGTGCGGGCTGAGTTCCTCAAAGGGCGCGAGCTTGAATATGTACAGGCGGCGCGTGTTCTCGGCGTGCGGGACTCGGTCATTATGTTCCGCCACATACTCCCTAATGCCCTTGTTGCCGCCATGACATTCCTGCCGTTCATACTCAGCGGCTCCATAGGCGTTCTCACATCGCTTGATTTCCTTGGTTTCGGCATGCCTCCGGGTTCGCCTTCCATAGGAGAACTGCTTGCGGCGGGCAAGTCGAACCTGCATGCCCCGTGGCTTGGTATTTCAGCTTTTGTGACGGTTTCGCTTATGCTGAGTCTGCTGGTTTTCATAGGGGAGGGGATGCGTGACGCTCTCGATCCCAGATACACAGGTAACAGAAAATGACGGATAAACTCCTTGAAATAAAAAATCTGAAAGTAACATTCAATACGGAAGCGGGCAGGGTGGAGGCTGTAAAAAATTTCAGCTTTCACATGAACCATGGTGAGACACTGGCTGTGGTCGGTGAGTCCGGCTCAGGGAAATCTGTATGCGCTCAGAGCATAACAGGGTTGATTAAGCATGCCGGAGCGGTGATAGAAGACGGAAAGATAGTCTTTGGCGGCCTTGAACTCACCGACGCGGATGAAAACACCCTCCGCAGGGTCAGGGGCGGGGAGATAGGCTATATCTTTCAGGAGCCAATGGTTTCCCTTAACCCGCTGCATAATATAGAAAAACAGATAACCGAACGCCTCACTGCGGTGGAGGGGATGAACAGGGCGGATTCCGCACGGCGTGCTCTGGAGCTTCTGAACCTTGTCGGCATAAGAAACCCCGAAAAGCGTCTGGGCGACTTTCCGCACTGTTTTTCCGGCGGTGAAAGGCAGAGGATAATGATAGCCGCCGCTCTGGCCTCAAGCCCCAAACTGCTCATAGCCGATGAGCCCACAACCGCCCTTGATGTGACTGTGCAGAAACAGATTCTCGACCTTCTGGCGGAGCTTAAAGCCAAGCTGAACATGTCCGTTCTGCTGATTACCCATGACCTTGGCGTGGTGAGAGCCTACGCGGACAGAGTCGTGGTGGTCAAGAACGGGTACGTGGCGGAAGAGGGGAGCACGGAGAAAATTTTCCGCAGTCCAGAACACATATACACAGCGGAGCTTGTAAACCGGAGCGGCTTGAAAATCAGTGAACCCGTAACAGCGGGAGATGTTGTGCTGAGCGCCGAAAATCTCTCCGTGACCTATAAAGGCAGGGCAAAATTCGGCAAAAAGAACGATGTGGCGGCTGTGAAATCAGTCTCCTTCTGCGTGAGGGAAGGGCAGAGCCTCGGCATAGTGGGTGAGTCCGGCTCTGGCAAAACATCAATAATGAAGGCAGTTCTGCGGCTTATACCGTCTTCCGGCAGGGTAATGTTCATGGACGGGGAGTTTTCCGCCCTCAGTCCGGATGAACTGAGAGACAGAAGGCGGCATATTCAGGCTGTGTTTCAGGATCCTTTCGGCAGTCTCAACCCGAGGATGACCGTGGGGATGATAGTGGCCGAAGGGCTCACAGCCCGCGGAGAGAAGGATAAAAACAAAATTGAGCAGTCCACCCGCAGGGCTCTGGAGGATGTCGGGCTGCCTCTTGATGTGATGAACCGCTATCCCCATGAGTTTTCAGGTGGTCAGCGCCAGAGGATAGCCATTGCAAGGGCTATTATACTCCGCCCTAAGCTTGTTATTTTTGATGAACCTACCTCATCCCTCGACCGCAGTGTTCAGTTTCAGGTGATGGAGCTTCTGGCCGGTTTGCAGAAAACTTATAACATGTCATATATTTTCATCAGCCACGATCTGCATCTTGTCCGTTCTCTCTGCCACGAAGTAATAGTGATGAAGAACGGCGAAAAGGTTGAGGAAGGGCAGACAGAGGCTGTTCTGTCGGCTCCGGTGAATGAATACACAAGGACGCTGATTAACGCGGCATTTATGCAGTAAAGACAACTAAAGTTACTAAAATTTATCAATAACGATGTTTTATTTGTTTTACAAGTTTTACACTTTGTAAATCCATTGATTTTAAAGGAGAAATTCGCTCATTTTCCTGAAAATTGATCAATGTCAATTTATTCCTACTAATCTCGTATATTATTTCTTTAGAACATAATTCTAAAGGTGTGATTTATGAAAAACGCGATTATTTTTCTCTTTGCCGCATTCATTGCGGTTTTCACGGCGTTTTCCCCTTCCCCTGCGGCTGCGGGCATCCTGACTGAATCGTCCGGAAGCTCTCCGGCATGTATTTCATGTCATTCTGTTTCCGCAATGGGGCTTGAGGGAGGCTTTCTCGCATCGGACATAAGCAGTTTTGCGGAGGATTTCGGCGCAGAGGGAGCGGCGGATTTCCTGAAGGATATTCCTATTGAGGTTATGGCGGCGGCCTATTCCGCAAGGCCTCTCACCGACGGGGATATTGAAGGACTGCTCAGGGATTTCGAAGGCGGAAAGGTGTTCGGGATTAACCATATTGCCGCGGGCGCGGCTTTGGCTTTTGTGCTTACGCTGTTTTTGCGGTTTGTGTTCCGCCGCAGAGGAGGCAGGGAATGACAGTGAAAAAATCAGACCATATGAAGGATATACATAAACCCGCGGAAAGGGCGGGCGAGGATTTTTACCGTGTGCGCAGCACCTACGACAAGGTTGTGAGAAGCACTCACGGGGTGAACTGCACCGGAAGCTGCAGCTGGAATATCTATGTCAAAAACGGCATTGTCACCAATGAGCTTCAGGCGGTGGACTACCCTCAGCTTGATCACGAAATCCCTAACTATGAACCCAGAGGCTGTGCAAGGGGAGCGTCATTCTCATGGTATCTCTACAGCCCTCTGAGGGTGAAATACCCTTATGTCCGGGGAAGGCTTCTTGACCTGTGGACGGATGCCAGAAAACGCTTCGCTGACCCTGTCGCCGCGTGGGAATCAATAATGACGGACGAAGCGGCGAGAAAATCCTTTCAGCAGGCAAGGGGAAAGGGCGGGCTCAGGCGAACAGACTGGGACACTGTCCTTGACATCATTGCCGCATCAACAGTTTACACTGTCAAAAAATACGGTCCGGACAGGATAACCGGCTTCTCTCCCATTCCTGCCATGTCTCAGGTGAGCTATGCGGCGGGGGCGAGGTTCCTCCAGCTCATAGGCGGTTCATGCCTCAGTTTTTACGACTGGTACTGCGACCTTCCCGCCGCCTCACCCCAGATATGGGGCGAGCAGACTGACGTGTGCGAAAGCGCCGACTGGTACAACTCCATGTACACAGTGCTCATGGGTTCCAACGTCAGCATGACGAGAACGCCCGATGCCCACTTCCTTGCGGAATCAAGATACAAGGGCACAAAGGTTGTGGTGCTTTCGCCGGACTACAGTCAGGCGGTTAAGCACGCGGATCTCTGGGTTCCCCTGAAAAAGGGGCAGGACGCCGCCTTCTGGCTTGCTGTCAACAACGTTATAATAAATGAATTCTACAATAAAAAAGACACACCGTACTTCACTGAGTATGTGAAGAAATACACCGACCTTCCTTTTCTCGTGAGGCTTGAGGAGACCAAAGACGGCTTTAAGGCGGGCAGGTATCTCCGTGCCTCGGACATTGACTCATTTGCGGGCGAAGAGAACGCGGCGTGGAAAATGCTCCTCATGGATGAGTCCACAGGGGCGCTCTACTCCCCCAAGGGAACCATAGGCTACAGATGGGCAAAGGAAAAGGGTAAGTGGAACCTTGAAAGCACAGACGGGATAGAGGGTCTGGAACGTTCGCCCGTGCTCACTTTCAGTGATGCCGAGGTTGAACTCTGCACTGACGGCTACGGCGCGGAGGGTGAATATTCCCCCGTGAAAAGAAAGGCTGGAGCGAAAAAGATAAAAACCGTTCACGGCGATGTTTATGTCGCCACTGTTTTTGACATACTCCGTGCCAGCCTCGGCGCAGGAGAGAACTATTACGAAAACGCCCCGTACACACCCGCATGGCAGAAACAGTTCACAGGCATAGAGCCGGAAACGGTAATAAAGGTTGCCCGTGAGTTCGCCGAAAACGCCGAGAAGACCGGCGGCCGTTCCATGATCATAATCGGAGCGGGCGTAAATCAATGGTATCACTCAGACCTTTCGTACAGAGCGGCAATAATGGCGCTTATGCTCACAGGCTCCGTCGGGGTAAACGGCGGCGGGCTTGCGCACTATGTCGGGCAGGAGAAAGTGGCTATGCTTTCCTCATGGTCGGCTCTCGCCATGGCAGGGGACTGGTGCAAGCCTCCGAGGCTCCAGAACGCTCCGTCCTTCTGGTATATCCACTCGGATCAGTTCAGGTATGAGGGCTCTGTGTTCGACTACTTCGCAGTGCCTGATAAGGAGAAGTTCAAAGAACAGCACTCCGCGGATTTCAATGCAAAAGCTGTCCGGCTGGGCTGGCTGCCTTTCTACCCGCAGTTCTGCGGAAGCTCCATAGACGCAGCGGAGGAGGTTCTCCGCGAGGCTGACGGGGACAAGGCAAAGGCGATGAAGATAACCGCCTCAAAACTGAAAAAAGGGGAGATGAAATTCGCTGTAGAGGAACCGGATAATCCTGAGAACTTTCCCCGCGTTTGGTACATTTGGCGCGGAAACGCCATATCATCCAGCGCAAAAGGGCATGAATACTTCCTCAAGCATGTTCTCGGCACGGATCACTCAGTCCACGCGGAGGAGACAGGCTTCGGATTCGAGAACATAAAAGGCGCAAAGGGCGCGGAAGGAAAGGTCGATCTCATAGTGGATCTCAACTTCCGCATGGACACCTCCGCCGTTTATTCGGACATAATTCTCCCCGCCGCCACATGGTATGAGAAGAATGACCTCAACACCAGCGACATGCACACCTTTGTGCACCCGCTGACAGAGGCTGTTCCGCCCCTTTGGGAATCCGCGGGAGACTGGGAGATCTTCCGCCGCATAGCCGAAAAATTTTCGGAAACGGCATCGGCGCATTTCCCTAAGCCGGTTTACGACCTTGTGGCGACCCCCCTTGCCCACGATTCGCCGGACGAGATAGCTCAGGAAAATGTAACCGACTGGAAATACGGCCACGAAGACCCCATACCCGGCAAAACCATGCCGAAGCTGACCTTTGTGGAACGTGACTACAGAAAAATACACGAAAAATACATAACCCTCGGCAAAAGCATAAGGGAAAACGGCATAGGCGCCCACGGCGTTAGCTGGAACAGCAGAGAGGAATATGACGACCTGAAAAAGATCAACGGTTCAAGATACATGGAAGGGGAGGAGATGGCTGATGTGTCAACAGCGCTGAAAGCCTCTTCCGCGATTCTCCGGCTTGCGCCGGAGGGGAACGGGCAGGTGTCCCTCAAAGCGTTCCGGGATCTTGAAGCGAAGACAGGCAGACCGCTCGCACATCTTGTTGAGGGGTATGAACAGTATTCTGTTTCGTTTGACGAGATAACCCGCCAGCCCCGCAGGATAATCAACTCCCCCTGCTGGAGCGGCAAGATAGAAAAGGGGAGAACCTACGCCCCGTACACGCTCAATGTTGAGGATCTTGTGCCGTGGCGCACCCTCACGGGGAGACAGCAGTTTTATCTGGATCATGAAATGTATATTCAGGCGGGGGAAAACCTTCCGGTTTACAAGCCTGAGCTGGATATGGAAATGCTGGGCGAAACGGAGGGCGGAGACGGGCTTGTGCTCAACCTCCTCACCCCTCACGGAAAATGGAACATCCACAGCACATACTTTGACAATGAAAGGATGCTCACCCTCTCAAGGGGCGGTCAGTGCGTATGGCTCAGCGAGAAGGACGCGGAAAAGGCGGGCATAGCCGACAACGACTGGCTTGAAATGAGCAACAGAAACGGAAATGTGGTGTGCAGGGCAGTGGTCAGCGTGCGCATACCTGAGGGAATGTGCCTGATGTATCATGCGCCGGAACGCACCATAGATGTTCCCTTGAGCCCCTCAACAGGCAAAAGGGGCGGCGTGCACAACAGCCTCTCCCGTGTGCGGCTCAAACCCACCCTCATGGCGGGCGGCTACGGGCAGTTCACATACTATTTCAACTACTGGGGCCCCATAGGTGTAAACAGGGAAACCTTTGTGAAAATAAGAAAACTTAATGAAGTGAGGTACTGATTATGGATGTCAGGGCGCAACTTTCGATGGTTCTTCATCTTGATAAATGCATAGGCTGCCACACCTGCTCCGTCACCTGCAAGAACCTTTGGACAAACAGAAAAGGGACGGAATACATGTGGTGGAACAATGTTGAGACACGTCCCGGCACAGGCTATCCGAAAAACTGGGAGGATCAGGCAAAGTTCCGCGGCGGATGGGAGATAAAGGACGGCTCCCCCGTGCTCAGGGCGGGCTCCAAATGGGGAATACTCTCGCGTATTTTTCATAATCCCGACCAGCCTGTGATGAAAGATTACTACGAGCCTTTCACATATGACTACGCCAATCTCATGGACGCTCCGGAAAGCGTGAACCAGCCCATAGCCAGAGCCAAATCCCGCGTAACGGGCGAAAACATGAACATTGAGGCAGGCCCCAACTGGGACGATGACCTAGGCGGCTCAAAGAAATATGCGGCGAATGATCCCAACCTCACAGATGAGGACAGGGCGCTTTTCGGCGAGTTTGAGAAAATTTTTATGATGTACCTTCCCCGCCTGTGCAACCACTGCCTTAATCCGGCGTGTGCGGCGGCCTGCCCCTCCGGCTCTATATATAAAAGAGGTGAGGACGGCATAGTCCTGAACGATCAGGAAAAATGCCGTGCGTGGCGCTACTGCGTCAGCGCATGCCCCTACAAAAAAATCTATTACAACTGGGACAGGGGCAAGTCGGAGAAGTGCATCTTCTGCTATCCGAAAAGCGAAAACGGCGAACCCTCCGCCTGCGCTCATTCATGCGTAGGGCGCATCCGCTACACTGGGGTTCTCCTTTACGATTACGACAGGCTCATTCAGGTTCTGGACGCGCCGGAGGAAACCCTTGTCGATGCTCTGAGAAGCTGCATCCTCGATCCTTCCGATCCGGAGGTCAGAAAGAACGCGAAAAAGGCGGGCATAGAGCCGGACTGGATTCAGGCGGCGGAAAACTCCCCCGTTTATGCCTTCGTGAAGGAATTCGGGCTTGCCCTGCCGCTCCATCCGGAATTCAGAACATTCCCCATGGTGTTCTACGTTCCTTCGCTTTCCCCTGTACTGCGCAAGGCGGAAACGGATATGACAATGGAAAACTTCCGCATTCCGGTTAAGTATCTGGCTTCGGTTTTCACCGCAGGCAATGAAACTGCCGTGGAGGACACGCTGAAAAAGCTTCTGGGCATAAGGAGCTACATGCGCGGCAAGGGGCTTGATGACAATGAGCTTATGGAAAAGGGTGTGTCCCTTTCCGGCTGGAGCGGGCAGGAGCTCGAAAAGGCCTACAGGCTCACTTCCCTTGCCAATTTTGCGGGAAGATTCGTGATACCGAAAACCCGCAGGGAAAACGGTTGTTCGTATGAAATGCAGGGTGCAGAGGGGTTTTTGAATCATGGAAAAAACAAACGCTGAAGATATATTCAAATCCTTCGCAGTGCTGACGGACTACCCGTCCGATCTGTCTGTGGTGAAGGAGCACTGCCGCAGGCTGGAATACGCGGGACTGGCGGAAGGGTGTTTCGCTCTTCTGCCGTCAGACACGGAAGCCCTGCAGGAGGAGTACACAAGGCTTTTCGACTTCGGCAGGGATACAGCTCCGTATGCCGCCTTTCATGTGTTCAGCGATGAAAGGAGAAGAGCCGCTTTCATGGCGGGGCTTATGGGCAGGTACGCCGAAACCGGCTTTAAGCGCAGAACGGGCGAGCTGCCGGACTATATCCCCTATGTTCTCGATTTTATAAGCGAGAGCGGGGCGGAAAGGTGCGCTGAACTGACGGAAACTCTTTCGCAGGCGGCAGAAAGAATAGCCGCCGCCCCCATGCTGAGAAAAAGCGGCTACGGGCTGATTTACGGTTCTCTGAAAAAATTTGCTGATGAATGCCTCAAAGGAGGGGAAGATGAGCTGGAACACATTCTTTAATATATTTCCGTATATAACTTTGGCTGCAGCTGTTTTCGGGACAGCGGCGGCTTACCGGAACAACAGGTACAGAATAAGCACCCGCGCAGGCGGGTTTCTGGAAAACAGAAAGCTCTGGGGTTCTGTTCCGTGGCATTACGGAATAATCATTGTCCTCACCGGACACGTGATCGGTGTTATTGCGCCGTCCTTTGTGCTCTCGCTCACCGGAAATATGGGAGTGCTCGCGGCTCTTGAAACCCTTGCCTTCTCGGCGGGTCTGCTCTGCCTTTTCGGACTTGGTGCGCTCATTCTGAGGAAGCTTTCGGACAGATACGCCCTCTCACAGACTCAGGCGGGAGACTGGCTTGTGCTTGTGCTTCTTGTTTTTCAGGTGCTCAGCGGGCTTTATATCTCGGCGTTTCACAAATGGGGCATCAACTGGTATGCCTCAAACGCTTCTGTTTATGTTCTCTCCGTGCTGAAATTCAGCCCGCAGGGGGACATTATAACGGCTCTGCCCCTTGCCGTCAGGCTTCATGTTCTCAATATGTTCCTGATTATCGGGGCTCTGCCTTTCACAAGGCTGATCCATGTTTTTGCAGTGCCGCTGAAATATCCTTTCCGCCCGCACATAATATTCAGATGGAACAGGTAAGGAGGAAGCTATGAGCTATATCGCAAAAGGCTCGCCCCTAAAAGGTCTTACGGGAGCCACACTCGGCTTCTTCTTCGGGTTCGCGGCGGTCGCCCTTTTCGGGCCGACGGCAAAAAAACTTCAGGTGATAATGGGAATAAGCCCTGCGCAGGTCGGTCTTCTGGTGGCTATTCCGGCTTTGTCCGGCTCGCTTCTGCGAATCCCATTTTCCGCATGGGTGGATAAGGACGGCGGGCGGAAACCGTTCATGGTTCTCCTTCTTATGGCGCTTGCGGGTATGGTGGGTCTCTCCGCGCTTTTTCTCACCAGATACCCGGACAACATGACGGCGGATCTCTATCCGCTGATTCTTCTCTTCGGCTTTATGAGCGGCTGCGGCATAGCCACATTCTCAGTGGGGATAAGTCAGGTGGCCTACTGGTTTCCGCAGAAGAAGCAGGGCTGGGCTCTGGGGACCTTCGGCGGTCTGGGGAACCTTGCCCCGGGGATATTCTCGTTTCTTCTGCCTCTGGCTTTATCGATAATGCCTCTTCCGGCCGCTTATGTTGTGTGGAGCCTCATTCTCTTCACCGGCGTTTGCGTTTACTGGTTTACGGCGTTCAACGCCCCGTATTTTCAGGCGCTTTCACAGGGCGCCTCGAAGGAGGAGGCCAAAGAATTCGCGGTAAATCTTTACTCCGAAGCCTCGCAGAAGCAGGAGCTTTTCCCCTCCGGCGGCGTGGTGTACACCCTTGTCAAGTCAGCCTCCAATCCGTATACATGGATACTTGTCCTGCTCTATTTCGTGACCTTCGGCGGGTTCATCGCACTCACCGCGTGGTTCCCGACATTCTGGCAGTCGCTCTACGGCTTTTCGGTGACTTCGGCGGGTTTCCTCACTGCGTTTTACGCGGTTCTCACCTCCCTTTTCCGTGTGCCGGGCGGCAGTTTTGCGGATAAAATAGGCGGAACTGCGGCGTCGCTTGTATCTGTGGCTGTTCTGGGCGCGGGTTCTCTTCTTGTGGTGTTCACGGGTAATTTTCCTCTGACAGTCCTCGGCATAATGCTTATGGCGGTGGGCATGGGGGTCAACAACGCGGCAGTTTTCAAACTCGTTCCGAAATACATACCCGAAGCAATAGGCGGAGCGGCGGGCTGGGTAGGCGGACTCGGAGCCTTCGGCGGCTTTGTCCTCCCCCCTGTGCTGGCTTCATATGTGAGCAGAAACGGAGACGCGGGCTACAGACAGGGCTTTATCGTTTATGTTCTGATGGCTGTTCTGTCTGTGCTGCTTATATTATTTCTTAAAAGATCTGAAAAGAGAGGCGGCAGATGAAGGATATTATTTTTCAGATGGCTGAAAAGACGGACGACGGAATAATGTATGTGACCGCTGACGGAAATATCGCTTACTGGAACAGGGGATGCGAGAGGATTTTCGGTTTCTCGGCCGCTGAGGCGGCGGGAGCGAACCTTGATATTATCATCCCCGAAAAACACAGAAAAAGGCACTGGGACGGTTTTCACAAGGTTCTGGAAACCGGCCGCACAGCCTATTCCGGCAAGATGCTCAAAGTTCCCGCCATAAGAAAGGACGGGGAAAAGCTCATAATCGAATTCAGTATGCAGATTATTGAACAGGAAGGAAAAAACGCAGGGTTTACGGCTATTGTCAGGGATGTTGCACAGAAATAAAGAAAAAAGCGGGCGGAAAAGCCCGCCCGCTTTTTAAACGCCCTCGACATGATTCGAACATGTGGCCTATTGATTAGGAATCAATCGCTCTATCCTCCTGAGCTACGAGGGCGTGAGAAAAACTTCTATAACAAGGCAAAATCATTGTCAAGAAATAATACCGCAAGGGGGATATTTTGCGCCAGAGAGACGAAATAATGATGAATAATGATAAAATGACACGTAATTCACAGCTTCTAACTATGTCTTTTTTTTCAGAGGCTTAGGCCATACTTATCTTGCGCATGACACCTTCGGCGTGCTATTATTCAGGCATTATGGGAGAAATAATAACCTTCGCGAATAAAAAAGGAGGGAGCGGAAAAACTTCCGCTGTTCTTAACATAGGCGCGGCGGCAGGGAGCAGGGGGAAAAAGATCCTTCTGATCGACCTTGACCCGCAGGCGCATCTCTCCTACTGGTCCGGCGTTAACACCTATGACACCTACCCCAATATCTACGGCGCGGTGCTGGGTGAATATTCCGCCGATGACGCTCTTTTTAAGCCCTCCCACGGGCTTTATGACATTATCCCTGCCTCCACGGGCTTCTCTCACCATGATCTGCGCAGGCTCCTTGACGGAGTAAGCGTGGAGGCGAAGCTCGCAAAGTGTCTTTTAAAAATCAGGGAAAGATACGACTATATCTTCATAGACACGCCCCCGACCGTGGCGGTGCTTACGCTGAATGCCCTTGTGGCTTCCAGATTCGTGCTTATTCCCGTTCTTCTGAACTTTCTTGCCATTGAAGGTCTGGCGCAGCTTGCCCAGAACATTTACCGCATAAACATGGCGCACAATCCTGATCTTCGGATTATGGGCATCATCCCCAACCAGCACGACATCAGGAGCAACCATGCCAAAAAGGTCATGAAGGAGCTTTACGAGAACTTCGGCGAGGATATGGTCACCCCCAGAGTCAGGAGCGATGTCAAAATAGCCGAGGCTCCGGAGGCAAGGCTCCCCATAAATCTTTACGCTCCGGCAAGCAGAGGAGCTATGGATTTCAGCATTCTGACCGATTACATCCTCAGCAAAGTCGAGGAGGAAGCGGGAGTGAAGAAATGAAACGCTGCGTGGGTATAGATTTCGGAACCAGCAATTCCATGATAGCCGTCTGCAGGGACGGCGGAACAATAGATATTATAAGCTCTGAAAGCGGCAAGAGGTATCTGCCGTCCGTTATATATTTCAAAAACGGAAACGAAGCCGTGATAGGGGACAACGCAAAAAGCATGCAGCTTCTGGAGTCCGAACACACTATTGCGAATATCAAGAGATACATGGGGACAGACATGAAGTTCCCGCTCTACGGAAGGGAGTACAGGGCTGAGGAGCTTGCCTCGCTTATTTTCCGCAAGCTTAAAAAAAGCTTCGAGGATTACTCCGGCGAGAAGGAGGCGGACGCGGTTGTCACTGTTCCCGCTTATTTCGATCATTACCAGAGGGAGGCTGTGCGCTCCGCCGCCGAGAATGCGGGGTTCAATGTTCTGCGTCTTCTGAACGAGCCCACATCAGCCGCTCTTTTTTATAATAACATAGGCAAAAACACAGGCGATGTCTGCATGGTTTTTGACCTTGGAGGAGGCACGCTGGACATAAGCCTCATCGAGATGAAGGCGGACTGCTGCAAGGTTCTTTTCACAGGCGGCTCCACCGAAATCGGCGGAGTGGATTTTGATGTTATGGTTGCGGAGTATTTCATTGAAAACTTCCGCAGACAGCACGGGATAGACCTTAAAAGCGACCCCATAGCCTATCAGCAGCTTCTTTTTCAGGCTGAGAAAGCAAAGATGGAGCTTTCCTCCCTGAACGAGGTGAATCTGGTTGTGCCTTATATCACTGTCACCAAAAAAGGCGCCCTGCATTTCAAGGAAACAATCACCAGGGAAACATTTGACAAAATCACAGCCCCCCTCACAAAGGGGATAAAAAGCATAATAGACAGCCTGCTTGAATCAAACGGGCTTAAAGTCGAAGATATCGCAAAGGTTCTCCCCGTTGGCGGGGCATCCCGAATTCACAGCGTCCGCAGGCTTATAGCCGATATTTTCGGGGACAGGGTGAGGAAAGACATGAATCCGGAGGAGGCCGTAGTGAGCGGCGCCGCGGTGAACGCTGCAATGCTTTCCGGTCTGATGAACGACAAGGTTTTTCATGATGTAACCTCGCACAATCTGGGCATAGAGGATGATGACGGAAACTTCGAAGTAATCTTAAAGAAAAACGAAGTTTACCCTGTTGAGTTCAGCATGGTTTTCACCACTTCAGAGCCCGAAAGGAAAAATATTACTGTTCATATTCTGCAGGATATGGCAAAATCGTCACTAAACACAGGGGATTCCGTTGCTGAGAATCCCGAGCATTTCGTCAGTCTGGGCAGATTTTCAGTTGATATAGACATACCGGACGGCGGGGAACCTTTAATTGATATTTCATTCATGATCGATGAAAGCGGAATCATAAGCGTTAAGGCGAAGGATGTCCGCTCGGAAAAAGAGACAGACTTCACACTCAGACTGAAAATTGAAAATGAGATTTTGAATACATTGGAAATATTCTGAGATTATTCGGAGGAAAGCTATGAAAAAACTGGCAAAGCCGTCAAGCCTTGAAGGCAGAACCGGGCTTGTGAAAAAAGAGGGAGTAGAGCTTCAGAAAAAAAGGGATGAAGCTAAGAGAACCGCCGCAGAAAAAGCGCGCACAAGAACCCTTGCCAAACAGCAGGCAAATGCGGAAAGGCTCGCCACCGCTTCTGAAGAGATGGCTTCCGCCATTGAACAGTCAAGCAGTGCGGCTAATCAGCTCGGAGACGCCATGGTTCAGGTCACCGTGGCTTCGGCTCAGGTAAGCAGAACCTCCGAAAACATCAAGAACGAAACAGTTCAGCTTGAGCAGATAAGCCGCAAGGTTTATGACAACTCAAACAAGTACGACGTGGCTATCACCAAAATGAACGACCGCGTGGAAAATACCGTGGGAGCCGTCAAGGAGCTCAGGGAAAGCGTTGACAACACCACCAACAAGGTTGTCGAATCCACCTCCCTCGTGGAACAGCTTAAAGAAAAAGCAGGCTCCATTGAGCAGATAGTTCAGGTTGTTAAAAAGATAGCCGACCAGACAAACCTTCTGGCGCTGAACGCCGCAATCGAAGCCGCCAGAGCCGGAGAACACGGCAAAGGCTTTGCCGTTGTGGCGGATGAGGTGAGAACCCTTGCGGAAGTGTCTGAAGGCGCGGCAAAGGATATCAAGATCGTAATAGATTCCTCCCTTGAACAGGTCAGTCGTGTGGTGGAGAAAGTTACCGCATTTACCAAAGGCTCAAAAACAAACCTTTTCAAGGCAGACTTCATAAGCAACAAATGCGTTTCCATTAATGACGCCACAAAAATAATGCGTGAGCAGGTGGGCAAAATCAAGAAGGATTCCGAAAGCATCTGCATAGAATCCGGCAAGTCCCTTGATATTGTAAACCGCCTCGCCGCCGCCACGGAGCAGAACGCCACAGCCTCCGAAGAGGTAAGTAAATTCACCGAGGAACAGGCGAAGGCCTTTGCCGAGCTCACCGCCGCCGCCAATGAGATTGCGGAAATGTCTGAGGAGCTTAAAAACTCCACGGATATGTCAAAATCATCCGAGGAAGTCGCCGCCGCCGCTGAGGAGCTTTCCGCAACGATCGAAGAGCTCAACGCCTCCGCGGAAGAGATACAGAAAGCGATAGACCAGATAGATACAGGTACTCAGGAAATGGGTGAGGAACTCGGCGGAATAAAGCACGAGTTCAACACCATGCAGAAACTTCTGGACGAAGGGAACGAGTGCTGGGCGGTCATGATGGTTGAGGGTGAGAAAATCCTTGTGGAACTTGAGGAAATTAAAGCTCTTGACCATATCGTGTTCATAAACCAGCTTCAGGAAGCGCTGAACAACAATACCCCGTTTGAAGGCCAGCTCGACCCCACAAAATGTGCCTTCGGCGCATGGTATCTCACTTACAAGCCCCACGACCATGATGAGGAAAAATGCTATCACTCCATCCGTGAGCCTCACAACCACGTGCACCTCGGAGCGGCTGAGATAGTCCGCCTCATGCAAGAGGGCAAACTCGGCGAAGCCAGAGAGGTTTTCAAACTCAAGGTTCTTCCGGGCGTGGACGGTTTCAAGAAGGAATACAGAGGCTTTCATAACGGTATTGAGCTTGTGGCGCTGGGCTTTGTAAAAAGCGTGGAGAGCATCAGGGAAATAAGCTCTGAAGTTAAACAGCTTTATAAATCATTCAGCAACATAAAGAAAATTGTAGATACAATAAACAACGTCGCCATACAGACAAACATGCTCGCTGTTAACGGCAGCATTGAAGCCGCACGCTCCGGCGAATTCGGCAGGGGTTTCTCCGTGGTTGCCTCCGACATCCGCTCGCTTGCCAGCGAATCCGCAGACAACGCCGACAAAATGAAGGACATTCTTGAAGAGATGTACGAGCAGACGGACAATTTCCAGACCGAACTTCAGGAAATAGGCCAGCTTATCCGTGTTCAGATAGAGAAGTCCGAAGTGGCAGTCGTCAACCTTATCGAGACAGTCAGACTCAGGACTGCCGCCGCTGAAACCCGCAGGGTTTCACAGGCGTTCTTTGAGGAGGGCGGTCTCATGGTTTCCAGAGTCAACTCAGCGTGCAACGAAAGCCTTGAGGTAGCGGAGAAGCTCAGAAAACTCACCGACGAGGCGAAACTCGCCGCTGATGAGCAGGTGAAAGGGCTTAACGAAATAGCCGCCGCCGCTGAAGAGGTTGCTTCTCTCGCAGACGAAATGCAGGCTTACTGATTTTTTAAGGAGCGTACATGGCTGAAATGAGCCCCGCAGCGGCATTAAACGGGGCGGAGCATTCTGATAAAAAGTATGTTTCGTTTACCGTAGGTTCGGAATATTTCGGAATACCCATAGATGAGGTGAGGCAGATTATACGCCTGCCGAGGGTCACCCGTGTGCCCAAGATGCCTGTTTTTGTTTTGGGCATAAGCAACCTCAGGGGGAGCGTTTTGCCCGTTCTTGATCTTTCCCTGAGACTCGGATACCCGAACCCCTGTGTCCATGGTGAGGACACAAGGGTGATTGTCACAGAGAAAGGCGGGTTTGAGATAGGCTTCGTGGTTGAATCGGTCAGCGAAGTGAAGTCCACCGAGACCGGCTCTTATGAAGAGATGCCCGAAATGCTTAACAGCGGGGCTGACAGAAAGTTTATCTCCGGTGTTCTCAAGATGCGCACAAAGGACGGCATAAGGCTGGTTCAGGTTCTGGATTCCAGAGAACTTGTCAATATAGCCGAGATTCAGCGCAGTGTTGATGATTCATCCGCCCAGAGGGGCTTTGCGATGAAGGCCGATTCCTCCGAGCGTGAAACCTCGGACTACAGGCGCTTCATAAGCTTTGAGATAGACGGCCACGGCTACGCCATAGAAATTCACAGGATCAATGAGATAATCCGTCTCCCTGATTTTGTCGCCGTTCCCGGGCTGGAAAGCTATGTAATGGGAATTTTCTCTCTCAGGGAAAAAGTTATCCCCCTTATGTCGCTTCACAGGAAGTTCGGCAAGAAGGAACGGCCGGATACGGAAGATACAAGGGTTGTCATCATAGAGATAGAGAAAACGCTTGTGGGATTTATCGCAGACAGGGTGAGCGAAGTGCTCAGCGTGCCCGAATCCTCCATAGAGGAACCGCCCAAGGTTTTTGCCGAGTCCGGTTCCGAGATTGCCTCAATCATCAAGGCGGAAGAAGGGGAAAGGCTCGTTATGATTCTGGAAAGCGATAACCTGCTTCAGGCAAAAGAGGTGGAAGCCCTCAGAAAGCTTGCCCAGCAGGAAGGAGGAAGTTTTTCCATGAATGAAGCATCAGCCTCCGCAGATGAGGAAAAACAGATAGTCACATTCACAATTGAGGATGAGGAATACGGAATCTTTATAGAAAAGGTTCAGGAAATCAACAGATACATAAACGTGACGAAAGTGCCAAAGACTCCGGCCTTCGTGGAGGGGATAGTAAACCTCAGAGGCGAGGTTATTCCTCTCATAGATTTAAGAAAGAGGTTTGAGCTCCCCGTCAGGGAAAAGGACGAGTTCACAAGAGTGATAATAGTTAATCTCGCCAGTGTCCGTGTGGGCTTTGTGGTGGAAGATCGGAAGA
>JBFWJG010000015.1:0-43550 GCA_050253335.1 Deferribacterales bacterium
AAGACCGGAACTTCTTCACAAAGCCCCGCTGAATGATCATGACAGGGCATTTTTACGCAAACTAACACTTGACAAAATAAAATCCAGAAGGTTATATGTAGCTCTTCTTCACTATCCTATGAAAGAGAAGGAGAAGGATGTCGTCGCAACCTCCATCACCAACATGGATCTGCATGACATCTCAAGAAGCTGCACCACCTACGGTGTCAGAAAATACTTTGTAGTCACTCCCCTCTCAGCCCAGCGCGAAATCGCATCCAGGGTCCTGGACCACTGGCTGGAAGGTTACGGCGCGACTTACAACGCAAACAGGAAACAGGCTTTCATGGGCACCGCCCTTAAAGAAAGCCTTATGGAAGTTTTGGAAGAAATCGAACGTGTGGAGGGCAAGCGACCCCGCATCGTAGCCACCACCGCACGCACCGATAGAGCCAATATAAGCTATCCGCAATTGGCGCAGGCCTCCCTTGATGAACCATGCCTTCTCATGTTCGGAACGGGTTGGGGCTTTACGGAAGATGTTTTTCGTCTCGCTGACAACATCCTCCAGCCGATTGACGGTACAGGTGAGTTTAATCACCTTTCCGTGCGGAGCGCTGTGGCAATTATACTGGACAGATTGAACAGGAACTCAGGAGGTCTGTTGTGAAGAACAAGCTGATCGCGTCAATCGAAGCTGAACAGATGAAAAAGGAACTTCCTTCTTTCCGTCCCGGCGATACCGTGAAGGTAAACTTCAGGATCGTGGAAGGAAACAAGGAACGTGTTCAGCCTTACGAAGGACTTGTAATAAGAATTCACAGAAACGGCGCTTCATCCACTTTCACTGTAAGAAAGATGGTGGGCGACATAGGCGTGGAAAGGATTTTCCCCTTCTATTCACCCAGAATTGAAAGCGTTGTTGTTACACGCACTGGTAAAGTAAGACAGGCACGCCTGTACTACATGAGAAACCTCAAAGGCAAAGCTGCGAGAATCAAAGAACGCAGGAAAGGCTTCTAAGCTCAGGCTTGGAAAAACTAACGAATTTCCGCAAGTGCCTGCTGTTTTCTTGAACCGCAGGCGGCTGTAATAAAGAGGATGTTAAAATGAAGAGCTATTGGGCAAAACCTGATGACCTCGAAAAAAAATGGTTCATTGTAGACGCTGACGGACTCGTTCTCGGCAGACTCGCAAGCAATATAGCCATGATCCTTATGGGGAAAAACAAACCCCAGTACACTCCCACCATTGACACGGGAGACTTCGTTGTCGTTGTAAATGCTGAGAAATTCGCAGTTACAGGCGACAAAATGGTAAACAAGAAGTACTACAGACACTCAGGCTACATCGGCGGCCTCAAAGAGAGAAGACTCGAAGAGATGCTTGATAAAAAACCTGAGGAAGTTATAAGGCTCGCCGTTAGACGTATGCTTCCTAAAACTAAGCTTGGCAGCGCCATGCTCAAGAAGCTTAAAATCTACAGCGGCGAAGCTCACCCCCATGAGGCTCAACAGCCTGAAAAATTAGAGCTTTAGGAGGCAGTTCATGGCTGGATACAACTACGGAACCGGTAGAAGAAAAACCTCTATCGCAAGAGTTTTTATAAAACCCGGAAACGGCACTGTTACCATCAACGGAAAAGAACCCTCTGCTTATTTTCAGAGGGACTCGCTGATTCAGATCAGCCTTCAGCCCCTTGCAAAACTTAACGCCGAAAAGAAATTCGACGTTCTTGTTACTGTGAAAGGCGGCGGCAAAGGCGGTCAGGCAGGAGCTATCAGACACGGTCTCGCAAGAGCCCTCACTGAGTTCGATGCTGAATTCAGAGCTCCCCTCAAGAAAGAAGGCTTCCTCACAAGGGATGCAAGAGCTGTGGAAAGAAAGAAACCCGGCCTTCCCAAAGCAAGGAAAAGCCCCCAGTTCTCCAAACGTTAATCAACACCGCAAAATACTCAGAAGGAGCCGGAAACGGCTCCTTTTTTTATGCAGTGTACCGTAAGCTTCTCACTTCAATCTGTTTTACCATCTGCTGTGCCGTTTTCTCTGCGCTTCTCCTCTGCCGCACAGTTTCAGCAAAAAGACTCAAATCCGTTCCGTTCTTTCATCTCCCTAGCAAGTTTCCTTCAACAGACAAAATAACTCGTATTCATGATTATATTTATCAATATACTCATGAATAAATATTGTCCGTGACGCTGAAAGAAAGGAAAATTCATCTCCTCCCTGCAGCCTGAAGCAAATAACAATTTTTGTCGAGTTTTCAACATTCCGGATGTGGAAAGGCTGTGGAGAAAAAAACCTCAAACCTACAACAAGTTCTGCTTAACATAACTTAACACTGCTTTTTTCCACATGTTATCCGTGACTTATAACATTTTCAATACTGATGTGGGTTTTCCCCTGTCAAGCACTTTTTTCTCCACAGATTTGTGGAATCTCTATTGAAAATAATGTCTGATAAATGTGAAAACCCCTTCAAATAAGGATTTGAGGTTTACTGACTATTTTTTAGTCACCAAAATATACATTATAAAAAAAATGTGAACCCATACTCTTTGATTTATATATTCGCATTATTCGATATTATTACATTTTCTAATGATAGCTTTTTTCATCAACACTCACTTTTTTCATGGAATATTTACTGTTTTTCATTGTGGAAAACTTGTTGATAATTTTAGGCTCAGAATCCCCTGTATACAATGATCACAGGATATTACAAATTATTACCTTTAATATCATACAGATACAAAGAGTGCCCATTTTCAGAGGCTTTAGGCTGTCAAGCATTTTTTTCTCCACAGATTTGTGGAATATCTGTTAAGAATCCATTTATTGCAGATGAAGATTTGCTTGGGAAAAGGGTTCCCGCTGATCGGCTAAATTTTGTGCACTGAAAACCCGGCAGTAAAAAAATAAAGTTATTTTTAAGACGCATTCAGCCTTCTTTACTCAGAGCAAAAAAAAGCCGCAGACTTAAAATCTGCGGCTGTGTGGTTTAGTCTCCGAACTTGTCAGTTAAGCCCGAACTCTGCAAGAAGCATGTCTATATCGTCCTGCGTTGCTCCGCTTATGCTTTCTCCAGTCTCGTCTTTTTTGGCCTTTATAATGCCCAGAATTGCGCCGATTCTCGCACCGACATCCTCAACGGACTTTATAACCTTTCTCAGTTTCTGCTCTGTTATATCCTGAAACTCAAGAGCATGGAGTATTCCGAAACCGAGACTTTCCGCCAGCTCTATATCTGATTCTATGTGATCGATTTTTTTAAGCAGGCTTTTTGCATCCTTCTTGTACACAAGGTCTTCAAAGTCTTCAATATCGCTGAGGAACTGGGAGTAGAAGGCAGTCATCTTGTCGGCCGCCTCCATCAGGTTCATGGTTGCTTCCTCGGTTTTCTCATTGACCTGCTCAAGTGATTCAACAACAACTGGCATACTGTCTTTTGACATAATAATAGTCGGGTCAATTTCATCGACTTTTGTTTTGGTATTAAGGATCAGTCTGAGAAGTTCGCCGATTTCGCCTTTGATGTCTATTCCGAGATCCACGGCATCGCCGTTGATAATTTTCTGTGAAAGGTTTTTGAGTTCTTCAAGGGAGTCTGTCTCAATGAACATTCCCCTTCCTGAAGGAGCATCGGAAGCTGTTTTCACAGCAAAAACACCGGGCTCCTCAAGCCTCACTGTTTCGGGTGCAGATTTCTGAACATCAAATGATTCCGCTTCAAGGAGGATATCTTCTAGATCTTCGTCAGCCTGTGCAGGCTCGGCTTCAGCTTCTTCAAGTGCCTCAGCGGTGCTTTGAGCAGTGAGCAGCTCTTCCATGGAGGGTCCGGAAAAGTCTTCTCCGGAGAGTTCATCATTAATCTCTTCTTCCGAAGCGGCAACAGCGGCCGCTTCATCAGCGAAGAAGGAGGAAACGCTGAACTCCTCCTCCCCTATTTTTTCATTTTTTTTTTCCTGTTCTTTTCTCTGGCGGTTAAGCTCTTCCGTTTCTTTTTCTCTTTTAGCAAGTTCCATTGCTATAAGAGCATCAAGCTCGTCCTGAACCACATGCCCCTGATCGCCTTTGACCATGTGGTCGCTCTGGCTGAGTGCGTCATTAAGAATATCCTCTACGTCCGCATCCCCCTCAGCTTCATGGAATTCGGGCGCCGCCTTTTTTCTGTTAAGCTCGTCGGTTTCCTCTTCTCTTTTGGCAAGTTCTTTTGCGATGAGGTCATCTATATTGTCAAGCTCATCACTTCCGCCTTCATCGTCAGCGGCAGTTTCAGGTTCCTCTGCTGTGTCCTCTTCGGCAATCTCGCTTTCAACCGCGTCTGCAACATCGTCATAATTCACAACAGGTTTCGCTTCTATGGCAGTCTGTCCGAGGAAGCGTTTTCTGAGGTCGCTTTCAGCAACAGCTTTCCCTTCAGCTATAACCGTGTCTATATCAAGGAGGATTATAAGTCTGTCGTCATACTTGCAGATTCCCAGTATGTATTCCTGACCTATGGAGCCCACAAGGGGAGGGGTGGGGTCTACCATGTTTTTGCTGATTCGGATAACTTCCGTAACTTCATCAACAACAAAGCCGATATGCTCACTATCGAAACGGACAACGATTATTCTCGTTTCCTTGTCAAAATCCATTTTATCGAGATTGAATCTTACCCTGAGATCCACAACGGGAATAACCTTGCCCCTGAGGTTCATCACCCCGAGAACAAAGGAATCGGTCCGGGGGACAGAGGTAATCTCCACCGTGCGGATGATCTCCTGAATTTTGAGAACATCTATGGCATATTCTTCATCTCCGAGTTTGAGCCCTACAAGCTGGACTATCTCCTTCTCTTCAAGTGAATCAAACTCTTCATCCAATCCAGCAGGATTTACCGGCTTTAGATTGCTCATTGAACACCCCTTTACAGCTTTGCGAGAAGCTGCTGTCTTACGTCATCAATGCAGGAGTTCACTTCCCTGCTGACGAGGCTTGTGTAGAAAGGTTTTAAGAGCTTAATGCTCTCGCTTACTTTAACATCATAAGGTATGAACCCTATTTTTTCAATATCTATACTGAGGTATTTTTTCGCAACTGTTTCAAAACCGTAAAAAACATTAAGTTCTTTTCTGGTTTTCAGCATATTGAGGATTATCCCCACCTTGTATGAGGAGGCCGCCTCTTCCGTTTTTGGCACATAAGCAGGGTCGATCTCCCTTACTGCTTCCCTTATGGAGGCAAGACTGGGGAAGTTCATGCTCTTGCTGCGGATTTTCTTGCAGATATCCGCAAAGCGGTAGTCCTTCCTGAGGAGCTGCTCCACTTTCCTGTACAGCGCGATTTTAAGAAAGCCGTAAGAGTTTTCCAGTGATGTCGGTTCGCTGTTCATTATCATAATTTTTTTATCGGCAGAATTGAAAAAATCTATCATGTTATAGCTTGTTCCTGCGCCAAGATCCATGACAACATATTCGTATTCAAGGGTTTTAAGTCTGTTAAGAATTTTCAGTTTTTCGTAGTTGGTGATATGAGCCATGCCGAGCACATCGCCTGTGCCGCCTATGAAATCAACACCGGCGGGACTTTTCTGTATTATGTCCCCGATGCGGAAGCTCTCTTTCAAAAAATTATAAAGACCTGTTCCCGGAAGCTTCAGCCCCACGAAGTCATGCAGGTTCGCACCGCCCAGATCCGCGTCAACAAGGAGAACCCTCCTCCCCGCGGCAGTGAGCGACATCGCAATATTCGCGGAAAAAAAACTCTTACCTACCCCGCCTTTACCGCTGGCAACGGAAATTATCTCAGCCATAACTCCCCGCAACAATGTATTTCAGGTGTTCTGTCTGTACTTCACAGCAACATAATATATCACAAAATATGTTATAACGCCAAATATTAATCCAATCAGGTGAGTGCCCACAAAAAAAGGGAGCAGAACCGACCTGGCCGCTTCGGCTATCTGCGTTATTGTTATATTCGCCCAGTCCACATCAATGGGAGTGCTGTCCCGCAGAACCCAGCGGCCGAACTTGTAGCACAAGGCGTAGATAAAGACTATCGTAAGCGGATTGGTGATATAAGCGCCCAGAAGCAGCGGATACATGGGCAGGCTGAATATGAAGGAGATTCCGATGGCCAGCGCTGTGTGGAAGCCCACATAAGGGGAGAAGCCGATCATAACCCCCACCGCCGAGGAAACTGCAATAATCTGAGGGGAATAGTCAAGCTGAAACAGCTTCCTCAGCTTTGTGCGAATCATATTGAACGCCATATATTTTAACCGCCGCTGACATCTCTTAAAAAACCGCGCTTGCGCGCGGCTTCGGACGATTATAAATGAGGCGCGTGGAATTTAAAACTATATTTTCAGAGAGAGAAGAGACTTTTTGCTGAAAACCTCGGTGACTGTGCCCACATGCACCACATCAGGCGTGTTTATTTTGAGGATTTCAAAATCACTGTTCTCAGGAACAAGAAGACCTTCACCGCCTTTCAGAAGGTATCTGCGGATGAACGGCCTTCTGTCCGCATCAAGCAGAAACAGGAGATTCCCGTGTCTCAGCCTCCCCTCGTCCCTCACCCATAGTGCAATGTCCCCTTCCGATATAACAGGGTGCATCGAGTTGCAAACAGCAATATGCGCATACCTGTCAGGATTGCTGAGGGTGAAAGGGGTCTTGATTATCTCGGCTGCGGGCAGAAAAATGTCAGTATCAGTCTTTTTGAAAAAGGGCTGAAACATTTCCCCTGTCCCGTGATAGATCCAGTCTGCCGATACCCCGTATTCATCCATAAGAAGCCTGAGATTGCTTTCGCTTATGAATCTGTCGCCCGATTCCCAGTTCTGGACAGATCTGTATGAGGAGTAGATCCTGTCCGCAAATTCCCTCTGGGTAAGCCCCAGAAAATTTCTCAGCTGTTTAATTCTTTTTCCGATTTCCTTGTTTTTTCGACACATTTATTCGTTTTATCCCTTGACACCTTACACTCATGGGTGTAACTTATACACATTAGCACCATAAAGAAATTATATATTATTGCAAAATGAAAACTTTTACAAGAGAATAGCTTGCGGTATGGGAAAAGGCGGAAGTCAGTTCACATTTCAGGAATCTTAACGCAGGCGAAAAGCCGGAAGCAGGCAGTGTTAATTGAAACAGGACAGGGTAAGTTTTCAGCTTCAGCGAAATAAAGGAAAATCGGGATGGGGGGATTTGAACCCCCGACCCCTGGTTCCCGAAACCAGTACGCTACCAAGCTGCGCTACATCCCGTACAATTGATAACTTAGCACATTTTCTCTTTCTTTTGCAAGAATATATACGAAGAAAAAGACTCTGTGTAAATATATATTTGATATCGGCAGGAGAAACAGGAAAAGTTTTTTTGTTTATCTGAGACCTTTATTCAGCTGATTTTGCGTGATTCTCATTACGTGGATGCGGCAGGCCTCCCATAACAACTAGTATATTTACACAAAAAATATTATAAGGTAATGTTAGGCTATGATTGGAGAAAAACTTAGAAGACTAATTAAACGTAAAGGAATCAAGCAGGTAGAGGTATGCAGAGCCGTCGGGCTTTCACCGTCCAGACTCTCCAACTACCTCAGCGGAAGCAGAGAACCGGACCTCGAAACTCTTTCCAAAATCGCCCGCTTTCTCGAAGTTAAGCTTGATTATTTCGCCTTCGGCGACTCCATCAAAAACACCAGAGAGATCGGTGAAAGAATCAAGAAAATCAGGGAAATGAGAGGACTGACAAAGAAAGACCTTTCCGATTCCACAGGTTATGACCTGACATTCTTTGCCGCTCTTGAACTCGGCCACGGGGAATTTGAAAGAGAAACAATCGAAACCATCTCTCAGATACTGAAATACGGCGCTGACGAGCTTATCGGAAGCGGCGATCAGACTCCGGAAGCACTTTCCGCTGTTATGGAAAACGAGGTTGTGGACTACTTCCCCGCTTCTCCCGAAACCCAGTATCATCTGGATGACATTGCCTCAGGCAGGACGGAAACTCTCAAAATTCCCTTCTGGACAGTTGTGACAGACGGAAGATTCGCACCGAAAATAAACGAAAACGAACTCGTTTTTGTTGAAAAAATAACCGGCTTCCCATCTGACAGAGAATCAGTTCTCTTCGCCTCAGACGGAACACTCAGACTCATGCGCTGTTTTGAGTATCCGGATTCAGTGCTTCTTGCACCCGAATCAAAGGCGGGTGAACCCATCAGCCTCAATAAAAACGAGGAAATGAAACCCGGAAGCCGCTGCTACAAAATACACTGGATTGCAAAAAAACCTGACTGACAGCAAGGAGCCTTCGGGCTCCTTTTTTTGCACTCTACTCATTCACATTAAGAGAATTTTTATTGACAATAAGTCTATATTGATAGATAATCCCATCATGATCGGGAAAAGACTCAGACAATTGTTAGCCTCGCACAACATGACTCAGGCAGAACTATGCAGAAAAACAGGCATATCTCCGGGCAACATGTCCAATTTTATAAATGACCAGAGAAACCCCAGCCTCGAAACTCTTTCGCGGATCGCCGTGTTTTTTTCAGTTAATATTGATTCGTTCGTCTCGCAGGATGTTCCGCAGCGCACAGAGCCGAGACTTCTCTCCGATCTGGAGGAGGGAGAGGTGTTCTCTTCCGGCAGGCTGTGGGTAAAAATCGATACGGGCGCATTTTCGCCTGCATTCGGTGAAGGGACTCTCATTTTCATTGATAAAACAGCGGTAATCAGCAACAGAGACTGTATTCTGCTCTTCAGGGACAAAACACCGGAGATCTACAGGTTTTTGGAAAAAAGCAGGGGCGGGATACTGATTCCCTTCAAAAAGACAGAGATGCCGCTTGAAATAACCAAACAGAACAAACAGCGGCTTTACAAAATAACATTTTCCGCCGCGGTTCCCTAGACCACTTCTGTCCCGCTCCCCATAAGAAAACCTGCGAGAAACTTGGTGAAGACTTTTCTGTCCCCTTCCTCAAAACTCACAAACTCCATCGCGGCAAATCTTGATATATCATTATTTCTTTCTGTGTCAGGTTCAATGCGCCAGACTTTTGCCTTTGCGGAAATGCCCTCTGAATCACCGGAACTCTGGAAGCTTATTTTAAGATCATAAAAGTCATAAATATTTATGACCTGATCGGTGCGTATTTTTATTCCGCCTATGCTTATGTCCTTAATCTCCGCCTCAATAAAAGCGGAGCCGCTGTCTTTTTTCAGACTCACCCTTACAGGGACATCCTCAAATCTGTGGAACCTTCTTCTTTCGATCATACCGCACCCGATAACTGTTCTGAAATGATACTGCCCAGCCGTCAGACCTTCAAGTCTATCTGAGTTCACAGCGGCAGCTTCCGCCGCCCGTGAGCCTTACTGCAAGCTTTTTACCGTCCGGCACAGAAAACCATTCACAGCAGTTAATCTCATAGCTCCCTGTAATAAGCTGCGCGCTGAGGCTCAGCCCCCCCTGAGTGTTCTTCACACTCACGGACTGCCCCGGCTTAACCAGCACATAATTTTCGCTTCTGCCCTGATTCTGCATACGAACGCCGAGCAGAAGCTCCGTTTTGTTCTCAAGCCCTATATCGGCAGACACCGCTGAGGAAACAAACAGCAGGAATGCCGCACCTAAAATAATCTTAATCTTCATAATCACCCAGAATAACCCAAAATTAGCATGACGAAAGCTTATTTGGAAGAAAAAATGTCCGTTCCCCTGCTTATTTCAAAGGTATGCCGAATCTTCTGGCCGCTTCATCAAAGTCAACATCCATCCCCGCCTCAGCCGCCTCTCTGACTGTTGCCCAGTCCGCATATTTTTTCTCTTCAAAAACAAATGACGGAACTCTGCATCCTCTGCCGAAATTGAGCTCCGCTATCCACTTAACAAGGGTTGAGTTCAATGTTCCCGCAAGGGAGGCCGCAGTTTTTGCGGCTTTGATGCCGAATGTTCTGGAATGCTCTCTGGCAAGGGCGTACGAGGCATTCGAGCCTGTATCGCTGGTGAGTATCTCTCCGGTCACCGCCTTTGATATTTCAGAATTGCAGACCTCCACAAGCCGGGCGAAATCATCCGAACTCCCCCTGCTTTCAAGCACCTGAACATTCTCCACATTAGCCAGAGCCACAGCCGCGTCATTCTGGATTCCGCTGAGCGATTCCGCAAGAACCTGCGCCCTGCGCCTTGTTTCCTCCCCGCCTTCGGAACGGAACATGGCAAGAACGGTGGGCACACCGAATTTTTCCGCCACAGTCAGCCAGAATCGGAACCCGGCCTTCTTAAACATCCACGGCCAGTAGCATCTGGAAAGAACCGGACTGCCGTATGGGTTTTCGTTTCTGGGCATATGCCTGTGAACTATGAATTTATACTGCTCCTCAAGTCTTATGTTCCTGCCTCCGTCCGCCAGAAAAAGCGAGCCTTCCGGATCGAACACAAATCTGGCAGGATTCCTGTTAAGAAGCCTTTCCGGAATCCATTTCCCCTTTTCCTTTCTCCAGACAGCCTCCGTAACGGAAAATCCGTACTCAACAGCGGAGAGCATTTCCTCCAGCTCACTTAAAAAATTGGGCAGAGACCTGAGGCAGCGTTTCACAAACCCTGCCGTGTCCGCCGCCTCTTTTGTGGAATCCGCCGGAACTATATCCCATTCACAGCCGAGCACCCCGTGCCTGAGCTGCTCGAATTTAGCCGAGATATGGGCGTCCGTCAGCATCTCGTCAAAAACAGACAGCCTGAGACCGTTTCTGGACAAAATAACATCCGGATTCGGCATAAAATTTAAAAACGCTGAGAAATCCGCAGCAGCGGAAACGGTTTTGGTAAGATTATTCATATTTCCCCCTTAATATCCTCTGAATATTGAACCCGCACTTCTTGCTTTTCCTGAATAAACACCTTCGGGAAGAGCGGTTTTTCCACCTTCACTCAGTGCCTGAGTAAGAGCATCCACCATGTCGTCATGCCTGCCGAAAGGAAAAGCAGCGGCCTCCTCAACCAGATCCGCGGCAAAGGCCTTGCCCTCCGGCAGATACACATTTCCCGCCTCCAGAAGAGGCTGGACAGCATATGCTCTTGAAATTTTGGAACCCTTAGGCTCAACGGCTATCATCCCCTGAATCTCTTTCCTCAGCGCAGAAAGAACGGCGGAGCCGTTGGCCTTGTCCTCCACATATTTAGCCCCTGCCTGCGGCCAGAGAGCGCTCAGGCTCCTCACCGCGCGCAGGGTGGCTGAAAAGTCCATCCTTTCCCTCACCATATCCGCAAGATACCTGCATGAACCTTTCACAGCCCAGACCTGCCCCACCACATAGTCAGACCCCTCGCCTCCCTTGAAGCTCATGTCCCATGACTGGAACCAGCAGTCGGGCTCAGAGGGCAGAACTTTGTAATAGCGCCACCATTCTCTTTTAAGCACAGTTCCGGAATCCGGCGCGGGCTCCTGCATATAAAGCGCGTTCCAGACTCTGGAACCCACGGACTGCTTTATTCTGGCCAGTTCTTCCGTTCCGTATCTGGCAGGCCAAAGAGGTTCGCCGCTTTTTCTGAAAGGCTCATCCTCCGCGGCGACAGCCGGAAGTCTGATTATTTTCCACTCATCCGGATACTCCGCAAGCAGCCTGCCCGCCAGATCATCCTCGTGCCACCTTGTCTGCACAAGGATAATCCTCCCCTTTTGCTCCAGTCTGGTGAACAGGGTGGAGCGGTACCAATCCCACAGCTTATCTCTGTACACCGCCGATGAAGCCTGTTCCGAGTTTTTCACAGGGTCGTCAATAATGATCAGGTGTCCGCCCTGTCCGGTTATGGAGCCTCCGGCGCCCGCCGCCAGATAACGCCCGCCTTCCGCCAGTTCCCACCTTGCGGCGGAGCGTGCGCCCTGTTTAAGCCCTCTTCCGCCGAAAACGCCGGTAAACAGCCTTGATGCGGTCTGTTCCCTGACTCTCCTGCTGAAGCTTTCCGCAAGCTCCGCACTGTATGAACATGCAATAACGTTCAGCTTAGGGTTGCGCCCCATAAACCATGCGGGAAAACGGACAGAGGCCAGCTCGCTTTTGCCGTGTCTGGGAGGCATCATAACCATAAGTCTGTCTGTTTCACCCTTTTCCAGAAGCTCAAGCTCACCGGCGAGAAGCCTGTGGTGCCAGCCGGGGGCAAAGTCTCTGCTGCTCAGCATACAGTAGGAAATAAGCGAATCTCTGGCCTTTCTGCATGCCTCCGCTCTGGGATCAGTCTTCATCATCTCCGAGAACCCTTGCCGCGTCCTCAAAGGTTATGTCGAACATGTCATCCAGCGCGTTATTGGTTCTGACCGCCCCCATAATCTCCTCCGGCTTGGTCAGCCCGACATCCCTGAATGTTTTCACAGCTTTTGAGTGCGTCTCCAGATCTTTCACATTTCCGCACTCCTCAAGCATACTGTCCGCCTTTTCTATTCCCCTGAGAGCAACATTCTGCACCGCCTTGAGAATTTTAATCCGCTTTCTGCGGCCTTCCTCGAGGCTGTTCTCCCACTTTTCCCTCTTTGCTCTTTTTCTGATCTCGGCAGGACTGCATCCGAACATCTCAGCGAGACTGTCCGGATCTGTGCTGCCGTTTTCATATTCTTCTCTGATTTTTTCCCAGTCGAAACCCATCTCCCCACCGAAATAATCATTTTGCTTCAGGCGGAAATATAGCGCATAAATCGGGGGGAGTTGTTACTCTGTGTGACTGATAGGACCTGTCATGGAATGATAATTTTGAAAAGAGTGCCTTTTTCCGAAGGGACAGCTTCAAGTCGGCCTCCGAAGTTTTTCTCAATAAGCTTGCTGGAAATATAAAGCCCCATGGCCTTTTTGAGTCCGGGCACATTCAGGGGATCTTCAAGTGCGGATACACATGCGTCACGGAATTTTCCTGTGCTGTCTTCTATTTTAATAACGCAGGCTCCGTTCTCGTTTTCCGCGCGGAGGGTGATTGTCCCCACTCCGACACCGTTGGTTTCCACCAGCTCGCGGGAAACCATGATAACGTTAAGCAGGATCTGCTTCAGCACGGAGGCTGAGCCCTTTATCTCCGTCTTTGAGGAATCGCTGAAGAAAACGAAGCCTATTCCGTCCTTCTCGTAATAGGTGGAAACAAAGGAATGCACCTCATCAAGCAGCGGCATTGCCTCGAAGCGCTCATCGGCTCCCTCATCCCTGGAGACAAAACCGAGAAATCTGTCCACAGACTCCTTCATGACGCCTATCTGCTCTCTGCATGTGCTTATGCATTCATCAAGGTATTTTTCGTCCTCTATGCCGGAGGATATCTCCTCCTTTATGTTCTGCATGTTTATATGCACAAGGCTGAGGGGCTCACGCCAGTGGTGGGAGACGGAAGCCACCATCTCCCCTATGGAGTACAGCTTCATCTGCTGAATCATAAATTCCTTCTGCTTCTCAAGCCTTTCCGCCTCATCCTCTGATCTCTTTTTCAGGTCTTCCTTGCAGTTTTCAAGACGTTCAAGCACGCTTTCCGTTTGTTCAAGGTGCCTGTTGTACTCATTCACAAGCTCTTTAAGCTCGGTCACATAAACACCGCGCTCACTGAGGCTTATCCTCTTTGATTCTCCGAAAAGGCGCATGGCCTCAGAATAAGGGATCTCGAACCTGCGGCGGAAAATTCCGAACACATAGTACATAAACAATGCGGAGAACAGGATCGTCATCAGCGCAAGCATAAGCGAACCCTGCTTCATGCGATTGATCCCCTCGGGCTTCAGAACCGCCTTTATGCCGATTCGGCTCCATGGGAAAAGCTGTTCGGCCTCGCATATGAACACGTTATACACAGCATAGCCTCTGAAAAAGGTGCCGTCCGAGGCACTCCGGAAAGCTTCAAGGTCCTCCTGAGTAAAAGCCTCCCCGTAAATAAGAAAAGACTCCGCGGCTGTTTCCCCCAGAGAGTAAATGCCTATACCGTCAAAAAGACTGCTGCCACCCTGAATTGTGCTCATTCTGGATGCTATTTCATCCGCAAACGAATACTCGGTCATAACCGCCGCGTACTTTCCGTATTCCGGAATCCACTCAAAAAACATAATTTCCGATGAATTTTTTGCCTGAGAATATCTTATACGCATAATTCCGCCGGTGCCCTTTCTTGCTCCGTCAAAATCCTCCGCGGACGGTGCAAGCGTCCAGCTGTCTGCCGAACCTGCGCTTCTTCCGCTGAAAGCCTTGCGCCCCTCAGCGTCAAACACAATTATCCCGTATTCCCTTCCGGAAGAGGCCGCGAACTCCTCTGCCAGTGATTCGGCGCTTTTTCCGTCTGCCGGAAAGTTCTGAACAATATCCCTCATATGATGCCGGGAGATATCCGACACAGCGTCCAGCCTGATGCTGAATGTTTCCGCCGCCGATCTGACAGTTTCTTCCAGAAGCCCTGCAAGACTTTTATAGGTGTCCTCAGTTTTGGAGACTGCAAGCCTCACGCTGAGGTAATGATCTGCAAGCACGAGACATACAAGGAAAAAAAACAGAAATACAAAACTGTGAACCAGAAGTTTTTTCAGCGGAATCTTCATTTCCCCGCTCCGTTGTCCAGCCCGCAGGCGGCAGTATCTTTGTTCAGGTATATATCGATACTGAGCCCTTCCCCTGAGCCTGATATATCCACCGTTCCCTTCATAACGGAGCTGAAAAGCTCAACAGCCATATAGAGATTGAAATGCTTCATATTTTCCGCTGATTCAGGTGAATATGGATCGTCAACGGCTTTAAGCTCTTCCGCGCTCATTCCGCCGCTGTTGTCCTGTATGTTTATGCGGACAGAACCGCCTGTGTCGTAAAGATCCACAGTTATAACCGGAGTAAAGTCTTCCCCCGCCGAGGCTTTTTTCTCCTCAAGCAGCCTTTTGCTGTTGTGCAGAACGCTGAGAACGGCGAGTTTGAATTCCGCCGGATAACCGCATATGGTGAAGCCGAAACCGGCGCATTCCGGCACGCATTCCGGATAGCCCGCCCCGCAGCATCTGTCCATATTTTTCAGCACATCCACCGAAACGGGCTGTTCATACCCCCGAAGACGGCAGGTGAACTTCAGCCTGATCCCCTCGGAAAGCATATGAGGCGCCACCATGCGCATCGTGTCCTCAAGGGTCTGACGGAGATCGAAAAGCTTTCTCTCAAGGGACGGCCTGAAGAAATCCCTAAGACCCTCAATGGTGGATGACATGTACAGAACCTGTTCCATGCATTCCGAGGCTATCTTCTCCATCCGGTCTCTGTTCTCTCCAAAGTCCGCAGTCATTGCTGATATATCATCCACATACTGCCCCAGAACCTTCAGGGGGAGCTGCCAGAGGTATGCCACGGAGTGGGTCATTTCCCCCATTGTGGCCAGCATCGACTGGCGTATTATCAGCTGTTCGTTGGCTTTTCTTCTGGATACTTCCGCCTTGACCCTTTCTTCGAGTTCTTCGTTGAACTTCTCTGCATAGGAAAGAAGCTCCTGCTGCCTTTCCAGATGGCCGTTATAAAGCTCTGCCAGAGCCGCCAGATCCTTCTCGCCGGAAAGGATGCTTTTCTCAGTTATTTTTTCCGTTTTCCTGACCCTGTCCACCATTATTCTGAAAGGTGTTACAAAGCCTGTGCTGAGCCTTCTGTAAAAAATTACCAGTGCAAAAACCACAACAGCGGCGGAAAAAAGCTTGATGAAAAAACTCAGCAGGCCGTAGCGGCGTTCGTCTGTCGTGTCAAAAATAATGCGGTAAACTATCCTGTGGTCAAGATCCTTCAGTTCCTCTGCGGAATCAGGAACACGGGCAGTAATATAATAGCTTTTGCTTGTTCCCGTGAGCAGGCTGCCGGAGGATTTTTCCAGCATTCCGCCGTGTTTTATGGTTTCAAGAACGGTTTCTGCGTCCGTGTCTTTCTCGGGTTCATCGGAACTGATATTAAATATAAGGTTCCGCCCTCCGTCACTGCTGCTGAAAACAAGGATCGCGTCAACCGATTTTATATATTCGGAAAGCGCCACTATCTTCTCCAGCCTTTCACGCACAACCTTCAGATCGGCAAGGAAAAGCGCGGTCTGGAGATATATGTCTCTCTCTTTTATGTAGGACATTGTGTATGCGCGGAGAACCCTACCTGAGCGTTCATATACCGGATAATCCAGCAGAACCCCGCCCTTCTCCCTCGCCCTGCGCAGGGTTTCAGTCGCGTTCGGGAAGCCGCTTATGTCAAGCCCCAGCTCCGTGGGGTAGGTGGTATTGAAAATAACACCTTTGCCTGTGAGCAAAGCTATCTCTATCTCTGTGTTAAGTTCTTTTTCATGCTCGGTTTTTTTGTCCATGAGAAATTCATATGAAGGAACCCCGTATTCGGCTATGAAGCTGTGGAGCTTCTGATGATCCTCAACCATATGCATGCGCAGATGGGTATTGGCAGGGGACCGGAACTCCTTGTAATAGCCGATATTCTCATCGACCATCCGCACGGCCTCCGCTGTTATTCCCCGGACGCTGAGCTCAAAGTTCCTGTAGTTAAGAAAATAGTTAATAAGAATCAGGGATACGGCCGCAAACACGAGAATCAGACAATTGACCGTTAAAAGCCTGTGGAGGCTTACCCCTTTCTGTTCACCAGCAGACATATTTCTCCGAAAATAATAAATCTTATAAAAACGATAATAAATATTAGCAGATTTACATTTTTTTTCTAACCATATTTACAAAAGTATCATAATAAGCAATCCCGTTTCTGCTGTCCGTCAGAACGGAGGGAGTCGCGCAGTTTATATAACCTTCTGTCATCTCACGGTTTTTATAAGCGAATATAACATCGCCCCTTAAATCTCCGCTTATCTTCGCCCTGCCGGTGAAGCTTCCTGTATCATTAAATATTTTCAGCATATCTCCATCGGCCACCTTTTCTTTTTCAGCCGTTTCCTTTGATAAATAAACAAAGGCTTCGTTCCTCCCCAGTGAAGGAGGAACCTGAGAGTTCAGGTAGTCAGCGTGAGAGCCCGTTATCAGCCTGTACCCCTTTCCTTCAAAAGGCACTGCGCTTTCAAGCGGTTTTTCTTCATATTTCCGTGAAGGCGGTTCCTTCCTCTCTATTCTTTCAGGATCCGCAATCTCCATCTTAACGCCGAGAAGCCCTGCCAGCTCCGCCGCAAGTTCGCTGTCGGACGGAAGGTCTGCAAATTTGTCACGTAATGACGGCTCGCCTTTGAAGAAGTAACTGCCCATGATGTCCTTTTGGGCGAACATTCCTCCCGCGCGGATAAGCACATCCGCATGGGCAGAGGTTTCCGTTATGTTGGTGTCAATGCTTATCAGCCTGACCTTTTTCAGCGCCTTGTGCCATTTGTCAGTTTCGGGAAAGGTAACGGCAGGATTCGCGCCAACGATTATCATAAGCGGAAACTGCTCAATAACATCAGGCAGAAGCGAGATATTCACCCTGCGCACCGGTTCCGCGGAAACTGAAGTAAGCTCCGCCTTGGAACCTCTGGCGTAATAAAGCAGATGTCCGTTCCCCGTTTTCACGGCAAGCCTGTTTATCCACCGCACAGATGCCATCCCGTTTTTATAGCGCTGGAGACCGAAGCCTGTTATGAAAGCGGTTCTGCCGTTTTCAACATAACTCCTGAAGAGCTTAAATTCCTCGTCCGTGAGCCCTGCCCGTCCTGCGAGAGCTTCGTCCCCGCTGAGGTATGCCTCACACAGAAGCCCGTCGCAGGCGGGTTTAATCTGTATGAAATCGGTTGCGTGGGGTGCCGTTTCAGTGCGTATCGGGTCTATGTAGAGAATCCGTTTCCCATTTTTTTTAAGTTTGAGAAGATAAGAGAAAAGATGCTGACTGACAACCTTTGCGTTTCTGCCGAAAATGATTATGTTGTCAGCATTCTGCATATTTGCGGCAGGCGGGTTTTCGCATGCGCCGAAATCATATTCATGGGCGCTTTCCCCTGTTATGTCGCATGGGTTGCCGTCCAAAAACACAGCACCGCTTATTTTTGAAAAAAGAACATCCCACCAGCCCATTGCATAACCAAGACTGCCGGAGCCCCGCATATACAGAAACTCCTGCCCTTTGAGGGATTTGATGAGTTCCGCCGCTTTTTTCAGTGATTCAGGGTCAAACTCCGCGCCGCGGGTTATCTCCCTCTCGTAAAAGCCTTTCAGCTTGGAACAGACAAAGCCGTTCCGCCCGTCTTTTTCCTCGGCGGGCTTAAAAGAAACCTCTCCTTCCTTTTCCTCGATATAAAAATCACAGAGATCCGGGCAGTCCTTAGAGCAGAATGTCTTCATATTTCATCTACCTTATATCAATCACGTATTTTTCGGTTATATTGTCCTCGTTCATGGCCATTCCGGGCAGAACCTGCGCTCCTTTTATGGCGGCGTCAAGGGGAACGCAAAGCCTGCCGCCGTCTTCCTCAAAAATCAGATCAGCTGAAAGCGAGGCGGACTTCACGGCTCTGAAAGTGAAATCAGAAGCCTCAGAGGCTTTAACACCGATCACATTCCCCTGTTCTATGTAACATTTAAGTGTTTCTCCCCTGCTGTTTTCCGCAGAGCAGTTTTCATAATACCTGTAATCCAGATTCTTTGTCATTTTCTCAAACTCTTTTCTGTCGGGGAAGAGATAAAAATCCAGAGATTTGCCCGAGGAAAACTCCACTGTGTATTCGCTCCGGCCGCTTCCCCCTTCAAAAGTCACCGCCCACGCTGTGTTGGCGGGGAGGAATGTCCTTGTGTCGGAAACCGTCAGGTTCTGCCGGAACGTTTTCTCCAGTGTGTTTTCAAACCTTACCCTGTCTATTCCGCAAACTCTGGAATACATATGCCTGTCTGTGGCGACAAGCTGAGTCTCGACACCGGCGTTCCAAAGCAGGGATGAAACAAGTATGCTGAGATCCTCGCAGTCTCCTGCCATCAGCGCCAGCGTTTCTTCCGGCTTCTGAATAAGCTCAAAGCCTGCCGGATCGCTAAGATAGCTGATTTTCTGCTGAACAAAGGCATAGATTTTCGCCGTTTTGCATTCAGTGTCCGCACAGCCCCGCGTAAGCTCCGCCGCCAGTTTCCTCAGCTTCGGGCTGTTTTTCTCAACAGCGTTTACATAAGGCTGAAAGCCTTTGCGCGTGTATCTCTCAGGCATGTCGCCCTCATAAACGGGCATCTCCTTCTTCCCGCCGAAAAAAAGCACTGCAAACGCCGCGGCAAACAGCATCAGGGAAAGCATGAGCATTTTCGGACGCATTAAAGCTCCATATCCACAGTCATCTCACTGCCGTCCCGCTTAATCCTGAGCTTAACGAAACTGCCTTCCTTCATGTAGAACAGGGCTATTTTAAGATCCTCAAGGGAGTTTACCTCAAAGAAATCTATACCGGTTATCACGTCCCCGACCCTGAGCCCCGCCTTTGCGGCAGGTGTGTCATCACCTATTTCAGTAATCTCCGGCGATGAGTCAGGATCTTTCACAGCCACGCCCAGCTTGGGCGCCGTCGCTCCGTCCAGTCTGCCGGGATAAAGCACAAAATCCGCTATGCCTTTTTCCGCAGGCTCGTCCTGAACTATGGAAATATATTTCAGCCCTGTACGCCTTTTAACCCTTTCAGGCACACCGTAACCCTTTCTTATGTGACCGTTTCCGGCGAGGACAACAAGCATTCCGTCATTATTCCTCAGGTAGTCCGCCACTGTCTCGGCCATTGTTTCATCCCAGAGAAGCTGAGCCTCGAGGAAATTTTCAAACACCTGTCTTGACGGGTGCATATCGAATATCCCTTTCAGATCCTCTCTGTAGCTTGGGTCTGCATAATCTATCTCCGAGGCGGTGTGCTTTCTCTCATCCTCCGTGAGGCTGAAGAGACCTTCCGATGCGGTCTTTTTTGTGGCCTCCGCAGGGGCGTTGAGGGCTATTATCCTTATGCCGTGCTCTCTGGCATAGGTAAGGATGGGCTTGTAAAGGTGATAGTCATAACGCCAGCGCTTGTAATATTCCGTCTGTTTCAGCATCATCCGCTCATCCGCCGTGCCTTCGACAAAGTCATCCAGCGCCTTCTGGAAAGGAAGCTGGAACATCTCCATTCCTATCGCGATTCTGCCGTACTTCTCGTGCAGGAGTTTTATCATCGCCAGCTGATTTGCGTGGTGGGAGTGTTCGTCATGCTTCTCGCCGATGAATACAATCCTTGTTCCCTCAGCCTCCGCCGCAATCTCCTCAAGGGTCATGGCGGAAGATACCCTGAAGGCGAACTCCCTGTTCTTTATCTCGTAAATAACGCCGTCCTCCGTGCGTTCCGTCTCTTTCTTCACATTGCGCCCCTTAACAAAAACAAGTTCTCCGTATTTTCCGTAATGCGGCAGTCTGCGGCATACACCCTCAAGCCCGTCCTTATCACCGCTGACGGAGATCACGGCGTTATCCGTGCCGAAAGGGTTTTTATACGCCTTTATCAGCAGTCCGGCACCCTTCTCAGGTGCACGGCCGAAATATTTTCCGTAAAAGCTGTCCGGAACTCCGGCAAGCATGACGGAATGATCCTTGTAGTCCTCAAGTCTGAACCCGTCATAGGAAACACGCTTCACTTCGCCCTGCTCGCTCACATCCGCAAGGCAGTCAAAGCCTTCCGCACCCGTGACAAGCACTTTCTTTGACGCGCCGAGATATGTGCCGAGAACAGGGGGTATCTCGGAGGCATAGAGAACACGGGGCACGTCATAGTAAGGATCTACGGCGAAGCTCAACGGCTCGGCATCAGTTGCCAGTTCAAACTTTTTGCTTGAGTTGTCGCTGCGGAGAATGAAATCCTTCTGCCCTGTGACTGTCTTGATGCTCACAGGCACATCCGCAACGAAGTCACCCCCCCTTCTCACAAGGTTAAAGGAGGTTATGTATCTTCCGTTTTCCGATCTTATGTCTATTTTCTCCGCCGAATACTCCGGCAGGCCTTTTGCGTTTATCCAAGTATCGAAAAGAATGCCCGCCTCGTCTCCTGCGGTTTTCACAAACGCTCTTTTCCAGTCTTCCCATGAGGCTCTCTTTCCTGCGTTTTCCTTCACGAAGAGCCTGACGGCCTCAAGGAACCTGTCATTGCCGTAGGTACGTTTAAGCATGTGGAAAAACATCATCGATTTATTATAACCCACAGCGGAACCCGCCCTGCCGTGGCGGGAGCGGAACTCCGAAAGCGGAAAATCTGTTTCATTGTCAGTGTATGCGGCGTATGAAACCAGCGCATTTTTGCGGTAGTCCTTCCCTTTCCACTCAAGCTCGTCATAGTAGTAGTCAGCCATGTATGTGGTTATGCCTTCCGCCCAGTTGCCCTTTTCATAATCGATCCCGACCGAACCGCCGAACCACTGATGGAGTATCTCATGCCCCAGAGAGGTTTCTGTTATGAAAGGAAGGGGAATAACGGCGGAACCGAGGGCGGTGAACCCTTCAAACGCGTATCCCACGGGATAGGGCACCTCAACGGCGGTGAAAGACTCATAAGGGTATCTGCCGATAAGTTCTGTGTACATTTTTATGTATTCGGCGCTTTTCCGCAGATATTCTTCCGCAAAAGCGGCGTTGCTTTCTGAAAATACTGTCCTGACATACACGCCTTCTGTTTTGGTTTTCTGAATGACGGCGTCCCTGACTATCACGAGTGCCGGCTTTCTCACTGCGTCACGGCTTCTGAAAGAGAAGACTCCGTTTACCGACGACTGCTCGCCTTCAAAAACCGGATAGAAGCCTTTGGGAAGGGTGAGCTTCAGCATATAATAAGCTTCGCCCTTAGGTACGGGAAACCACGGACCAAAAGCGCTGTGAGGGGTTCCCTCGAAGCTTATCTCGGTTCTGCCCGCGGGGAGAGTGAACGAACCGTCCGCAGTCTCTGCCCCTTTGATGCTGTAGCCTTCCGTCTCAAACTCAAGCGGCAAATCCGATGTCCACGCCGCCCTGCCCTTCACCGCAGTTCCGGAGTATGTCAGCTCAATGCTGTATATATTTGCCGCAAAAGCATTAAAAGATAAAAATATAAATAACAGGGTGATAATATGCTTCATCTTCCACCTTCAAATCAGTTAATAACCCTTAGTTTCACATATTTAAGTGTCAGATCAAAGACAATTTTCATCATAATTCGTCACCGTTTTTTTTATTTTTGTTTCCCATAAAGTTAGAAAAATAAGTCTGCTAAATTCAGCTTGCAAAGAACACAAATTAAGTAAAAAATATATCATATACACTCAATCTTATTTCAGGGGTCAAATCATGCAGTTTTTCAGGGATGTTTCCCTCAGGGTCAAGCTTCTGGGCATCTACTTTTTCGGGCTTGTTCTTCTGGGGGCTGTGGGCTACGGGCTGTTTATTTATACCGAAGTGCAGAACTACTACACGGACAAAGCCGTTTTCAGCACACAGGGCAGGTATTTTCAGGAAAAATCATTCCGCCACATGAAATACACAATGGATCTCCACGGAATACTCACCCGTCTGTACTCCGCAGCGGGGGATCCGGCGAACAACAAGGAGAACATAGTCAAGGAATTCATCAGCAATGTGCTTATCCTCAGTGACGACAGCTACTCCTTCGCCATATTCGACTTCAACGGCAGTCTTGTCGCCGCCAACGGGAGCGATTTTAAAAAGCTCATGGAGTCAAATGCCGAAAACAGAAACAAACTGAACGGGCTCATAAAAAGAGCCTTTGAATCCCGAATGCACGGAGCGTTCGCCGACTTCACCTCGGAAAGCGGAACCATAAGCTACTTCATCAACACCATGTACTTTGAGCCGCTGGACTATTACATACTCTCGCTGGATAAAACCCAGCGGACAGAGGAAAACATAGACAGCATACTCAGCGAGAAGCGGATGCGGATCATTAAGTCCGTGGTGATATGCTTCCTGCTCGGTCTCGCCGCCACAACCGTTGTTGTCGGTGTGCTTTATTCCTATCTCAAAGGGATGACTAAAAATATCAACAGGATAACCCGCAGCATACAGGATCTGGGTTCTGCGGGGATAATAGAAACCAAGCTTGAGGCCGTCAACAGGGACGAAATAGGGCGCATGATAGCCGCATTCAACGACTATCTCCAGAAGCGGCTCAACATGGAGCAGTTCAAGCAGCTCATAGAAGAGGATAAGAACATTCACGACGTTTATGTCAGGGTTTTCGGCCTGCTTAACAGCTTCGGGTTCCACGATTTCGCCATATACGAAGTGGATGACTCAAAAAATAAAATCAACTATCTGAACCATGAAATCTGCGGCGATGTCTGCACCCTTGAACCCATGCCCTGTTCGGACGACATATTGATCAGCCCTGAGGAGTGCAGATGCAAAAGACTGGCGCAGACTGTTTTCGGTTCCGCCGATTTCAGAGCCTGTCCCAAATTCCTCGGCTATGAGAAGGGCAGAAAGCATCTGTGTATGCCCATTATCATAGCGGGTTCGGTGGGCGAGGTTGTGCATGTCACCGTTAAGCCTGAAAATGAGGAGATGCTGAAAAGCTCTCTCCCCCTTCTTCAGGATTATCTGAAGAACGCATCCCCTGTCATAGAAAGCAAAAAGCTGCTGAAAAACCTCCGTGAAACAACCCTGAGAGATCCCCTCACGGGGCTTAACAACCGGAGATTTCTCGAAGAGTTTACGGAAATCCTCACGGCGGACACAAAACGCAGGCAGAAAAACATGGGCATACTTATGTGTGACCTTGACTATTTCAAAAAGGTGAACGACGATCTCGGACACGAAACAGGGGACAGAGTGCTTCAGATTCTTGCGACTATCATGAAGGGTTCCGTCCGTTCATCCGACATTATAATCCGCTACGGCGGCGAGGAGTTCCTGATAATCATAAAAGACGCTGAGGATGACGAAAGCGTAATGAGCGTGGCTGAGAAAATCAGGCAGAATATGGAAGCTCACGAAATGCGTGTAAGCCCGCATGTGACACTGAAAAAGACCCTGAGCATAGGCGTTTCCATTTTCCCCAAGGATACTGAAAACTTCTGGCAGGCAATCAAGTTTGCGGATATATCACTCTACAAGGCGAAAGAAGCGGGCAGAAACAGAGTAATGCGCTTCACCAAAGATATGTGGACGCACGAAACGGAATATTAACCCTGAACCATGCACAGGGCGGCGGCTCCCAAAAGCCCTGCCCTGTTCTTCGCGGCGGCGGTTTCAATAACGACTTTATCCTTGAGCGCCGGAAAGACTATTCTCGAAAACACCTTCACGGCAGTATGCAGGTAAGCGTCCGACATTTCCGAAAGCCCGCCGCCTATCTTTATTTTAAGCGGGGCAAACAGATTGGCAATGCTCGCCATCCCGTGGGCGAGGCTGTTTGCGTATTTCTCAAAGGCCAGCTCCGCCACCTTGTCCCCCATCTTAAACTGCTTATAGACATCCGCCGCCTTGAGGAACTTCACATCCGCGCTGAGTTCGTTGTAGCTGCGCACAAGACCGCTCATGCTGCAGTAGTATTCAAAGCAGCCCCGCTTGCCGCAGCCGCATTTCTCGCCGTTAAAATTGAGGGTGATGTGCCCCACCTCAAATGCCGCGGATTCTGATGTCACAAGGGTTCCGTCCAGTATCAGCCCGCCGCCTACACCTGTTCCCAGCGTGAGCAGGATCATGTTTCCGGTGCTTTCCGTTTCAAAGAAGATATATTCGCCCAGAGCGGCGAGGTTCGCATCATTCTCGATGCTTACCGGAAGCTCGGTGAGGGCGGCTATATCCGCCTCTAGGGGGTGACCGTTCAGAACCGGGAGATTAGGGCAGTAGGCGCTGCCGTCACTGACATTTCCGGGTATGCCGATTCCCACCGCGGAACAGGAATTGTTCAGGGAGAAATCCCGTATGGTTTTTATGAGCTCTTCGTATGTCTGGGGGGTTTTTCCGGACTCATATTCAAGGAAGATTCCGTTTTCATCCACCACACCCATTTTCAGGTTTGTGGCGCCTATATCAAAGCAAGCGTATTTCATTATTTCATCCTGATAAACGGAAAGAGGGATTCAAGCTCCTCCCTTTCGCCGGGGTCAAAGCCCATTAGTTTTTCCCAGAGAGAGGAATGCTCCATGCAGAAGTATATGAAAACATTTTTCCACCTCTTCCTTAAAGATCCTACCACACTTTCGAGCATGTGCGCCCGCAGAGGTTTGAAATAGCGCATCTTGCCGTCCAGCCCCTTTGTGTAGTCCCCTTTGAGAAGCATGCTTCCGCCGAACTTATCCCGCACCGTTGCGAGGAGTTCCGGCATAAAGCGGAATGTGGAAACGCTTATGAACTGCACGGCAGACTCATCAACATATCCGGCAAGCTGTTCCGCGAGAGCGTCATAGTCCTTTTCAAACCCTTCGTAATATATCACCGGATCAAAGTGAAAAGAAACCCTGTAGCCGTATGCGGAAAGTTCCCTCGCCGCACTGAGCCTCGCTTTCAGAGGCGCTGCCCCGTGTTCCTCACGCTTTATCACATGCTCAGGATTCAGGCTCCAGCTTATCACAATATTCTTCGGATTTAAGTTAAAGAGTTTTGAAACATTTGCGGACTTGGTTTTGAGCTCAAACTGTATATTGTCATACTCATTCACCACAGGCACAAGGATTTCGCTCAGACCGAGCACATTGTCCAACGCAAGGCTGTCCGAAAGCTCACCCGTGCCGAGACGCACCCGCTCACCCTTCGCGCCGAGCGCCCTTATTTCAGACACAATGGCGTCAGTGTCCCCGTAAACCTTTATGTATGAGTGATTAAGGTATGACTGGAGTATGCAGTATGAACAGTCGAACGGGCAGCCCTCCGCCGCATCAGTGACGTAGTAATTGCAGCATCGGTATATCTTTGTGGCGGGGCACCTGTGCACGTAATTATTACGGGAGGAGGATATGAGGATATTCTTCTTGCTGTCCTCCGGGATGAAGCCGTCCTCAACTGAAACCACTTCATTTTCCCGCGCGATTTTACGGGCAAGGGGCAGGTTTTCTGCTGATTTCTCAATATATATCATTGTCTTTCAGAAACTTAAAAAGCTCAGAAGCCTTTGTTCTGTTTTCAAAGAGCCTTTCGCATTTCTCCGCATACTCGCCGAAGGAGGAGGCTGTGAAGGTAAAGGTTATTTCCGGAGTTTCAAATCCGCAGCGGCTTGAGGCCTCCGCGCCTAAACCCGAAGCAAGCCCGCGGAACTTTTCCTCAAAACCTGTCCTCAGGCTTCTGCGTTCTGTTTCCAGCTTGTTTATCAGTGACATATCTGAAGGGTCAATATCCCTGTCCGCATAGTCGGTCAGGATCTCCGCCGCTGTCCTGAATGCGGATACGGAAGGCTGGGACTTGGAAAAAATATGAAGAAACTCTTTATGGGATTCAGGGAGCGAGGCGTACATTCCGGCTGTTTTCATTGACGGCTCCTTCGCTCTCACATACTCAAGGAAGCTTTCCGGCGCGGTGCATAAAATTTTCAGGGATGAGACATTTTTCGCGCCCTTTACCCTCTCTGCCACAGCTTTGATTTTATCAGGATCACAAAAGCTTTCGGCAAGGATAATCATGCGCCCCAGATCAACAATATCGGGTTCGCCGTGGAGACTGAGGGAGAGATCGAAGGCTTCGTTGATATTCAGCAGTCCCGCATAGAAAAACGAATCCGACTCTCTGCCGAATCCGCTGAGCCTGTACATCACACCGTTTATCTCCGCCGTGACAGGAGGAAACGGGCCTTCCCGCTCCTTATCCTTCCAGCGGAAATCGGCGGTTCTGAAGTCAGCCTTTATCAGCTTCATCGCTGTCCGTGCGGAAGAGAGCTTCCACAAAGCTTTCGGCATCAAACGGACGCAGGTCGTCCATCCCTTCGCCGAAGCCTATGAACTTAACGGGAATCCTGAGCTCGTCAACTATTCCGATGATTGCCCCGCCCTTGGCTGTTCCGTCCAGCTTGGTGAGGATTATGCCTGTAACCCCGACCTCCTCGTGGAACTTTTTCGCCTGCGAGAGTGCATTCTGACCGCTTGTGGCATCCAGAACAAGAAGAACCTCGTGGGGTGCCGTGGGCATTTCCTTTCTGATTACCCTGAATATCTTCTCAAGCTCCTTCATAAGGTTGAATTTATTGTGGAGCCGGCCGGCGGTGTCCGCTATGAGCACGTCAAAACCCTTAGCCTTTGAGGACTGCACAGCGTCATATATCACTGCCGCAGGATCGGAGCCTTCACCCTGACGGATAAGGGGCACTCCGGCTCTTTCCGCCCAGACGGCAAGCTGATCCACCGCCGCCGCGCGGAATGTGTCTCCGGCGGCGAGAACTGTCTTGAGTCCCGAATCCTTAAACATCTTCGCAAGCTTCGCTATGCTGGTGGTTTTTCCCGTTCCGTTCACGCCGACGACTATGACCATGTACGGCTTCTCTTCCACCTGATTCAGGCTGTTGTCAAGGCTGATGATTTCAAGAATCTTCCTTTTAAGGCAGTTTCTCAGTTCCGCAGGGTCTTTAAGAGTTTTTCTGGAAACCTCTTCACGGACGCTCTCTATGATCTTCATGGAAGTCTGAACACCCATGTCGGAAGTAATGAGAAGTTCTTCAAGCTCGTCAAGCAGTTCTTCATCTATTGTCTTGCGGCCGAGGAAAATATTCTCAAGCCCGCCTGTGAATTTGCCGGATGTTTTGGAAAGCCCCGCCTTGAGCTTTCCCATGAAGCCTTTAGCCGGTTCTTCGGCAGGAGCCTGTGCTTTCTCCTGAACAGCCTCTTCCCCTGCTTCCGAAGCGCTGTTTTTTTTCTTCCTGAATATATCGAAAAATGCCATTTAATAATGCTCCGCAGACTTTTTTATAAGCCAGACAAGTAAAAACCGTAGGCGGTTTTTTGTCAATATGATTTATCGGTTTAAGCATTTGTTTAATAATTATGTTCTCTTAAATATTAATTGTTTATAAATATGATGGTTTGGGGTAAAGTATAATCGATTTCTGTTGCCTAAGATGAAATATCATTCATAATTACTACATAGCCGCAGACATGGGGTGTTTATATGAAACTTACTATCAAGTATAAAATTATCTTTGCCTTCAGCGCACTTTCGCTGGTTACGATTCTTTTTCTAGCAACCACGACATACATCAACGCAAGAAGCATGTCCTACTCAATGATAGAAAACGACCTCACGCACACCACGGACACTTTCGCCTCAATTGTTCTGGCATCCATCAGTTCCTCCGCGAAGGGATATCTGGACGGCGCCGTGGACTCAGGGCTGAACACAATAAATCTCACCTACATGAACTCGCTCAGAGGCGGCTACAGTGAAAAAGTGGCTATGTACGATGCCTCGCAGGCTCTTCTGGAACAGAATATAATCGAAAACGGATACTTCATAATCCTGAACAGTTCAGGGGAAATAATATATGACAGGAAAAGGGACTCCATAGGCAAAAACCTTTCCAACAGCGAGGGATTTGCCGAACTTGTCAAAGAACGCAGCGGCTTCGCCCGTGTTTCCCTGAACGGAGTAACCTCTCTGGCGGCGGCCGGATACTTTGAGGAATGGGAGTGGATAATAATAGGCGCCGTGCCCGTTTCGGATTTCAAAACAATGCTCGACCCCAAGGACTTCAGAGACTACATTCTCTCAGTTAAAATAGGCGACACGGGCTACGGCTTTGTACTCGATTCGGAAGGAACCCTCATGGTTCACCCCGCTCTGGAAGGCAAAAACCTCATGGAAAGCAGAGATTCCGACGGCAGACTCTTTATTAAAGAGATGGTGACCAACAAAAACGGCAAAATAATCTACCCTTGGAAAAACCCGAACGAGACAAGCGCAAGGGATAAAATAGTTATCTACAAGCACATTCCCGAAGTGAACTGGATAATTGCAGCCGGAAGCTACATTGAGGAGCTTGAGGCGCCGCTTATCCGCATGAGAAATATTATACTGATAGAGACACCGATTATCCTGGCTCTCTTCATAATCACAAGCTATATAGCGGCCTCCACAATCACAAGACCGCTTCTCGGCTTTGTGACGGTTTTCAGAGAAATAGCAGGCGGGGATCTCACCAAGAAAATAGCCGTCAAATCTGGGGATGAGATAGGCACAGTCGCCAGAGAATTCAACATTTTTGTGGACAACATCCGTGAGACGATGCTCAGCGTCAAAGACGCCACAGACACAGTGGCCTCCGCCACCAACGAACTTTCCAGCACCGCCGAGGAGCTTTCCTCCACAGCGGATTCGCAGTCCGCGCAGGTGGGCGATATCGCAAACGGAATGAGTGATGTGACACACTCCGCCGAAGAGGTTGTGCTCCATGTGGAAAGCACAGGCAAAAGAGTCGAGGAAGCCCTTGAGGTGACTGAAAAAGGGAAAGGGTTTGTTCAGCAGACCGTGCACAGGATTTCAGGAATCAAGACCACAACAGCGGGACTCTCCGAAACAATTTCCAAGCTCGGCAAGTCTTCCGAAGAAATAGGCAATATTATCAGCGTAATCAATGATATAGCAGATCAAACAAACCTGCTGGCGCTTAACGCCGCAATAGAAGCCGCAAGGGCAGGCGAAGCGGGAAGAGGCTTTGCCGTTGTTGCGGACGAGGTTCGCAAGCTCGCAGAACGCACGCAGAACGCCACGAAAGAGGTGGGAGACATAATAACATCCCTCCAGAAAGAGACGGAAATGGCCGCAGCGGGTATGCAGCAGGCTGAAAAAAGCGTTGATCAGGGAATCGGCGCCGCTGAGGAAACAAGGCATGTATTCGATGAAATCGTCGCCGCGGCAGAGCAGATTCACCATGAAACCTCATCTGTCATGGGGCTTGTTCAGCAGCAGACCCGATCCACAATGAACGTTAACGAAAACCTTCAGGGCGTGGCCGCAGCGGTCGAGCAGAGTTCAGCGGCTTTCGCCGAAGTCACCCAGACGGTGAACAACCTCCAGATTCAGACCGAGAACCTTACAATGCTTATAGCAAGGTTTAAGGTTTAACGGAGCACCGAACTCCAAGTGTGAAAACAGTTTGAATTTAACGCAATATACTTTACAATCTCTCTATGCGCTTTAAATCCATCACACTCCAAGGCTTTAAATCATTTGTCGACAAGACCGCCGTGGATTTCCCCGACGGCATTACCTGCGTTGTGGGGCCGAACGGCTCCGGCAAAAGCAACATTATGGACGCCATACGCTGGGTTTTCGGCGAACAGAGCCCCAAGGAGCTCCGCGGGAACGACATGGAGGATGTTATCTTCGGCGGTTCCGCCAAGCGCAAGCCCTCAGGCTTCGCGGAAGTTTCCCTCACAGTGAGCGACCTGCCCGAGAGCGTGACCGCAAAATGGGGAACCCTCTCCGAAGTCACTGTCACCAGAAAGTTTTACCGCACAGGCGAGCGTGAATACAAAATCAACAACCGCAAGTGCCGCCTTAAAGACATCCGCGAAATTTTTTACGACACAGGAATGGGAGCCAGAAGCATATCCATAATCGAACAGGGGAAAGTGGAGAAAATTATTCAGGCCACTCCGGAGGAACTACGCCTGTTTCTGGAAGAGACGGCGGGAGTTGTGCGTTTCAAGGAGCGCAAGAAGGAAGCCGAACGCAGGCTTCACCAGACAAAGGACAACCTCGGACGCGTAAACGACATAATCAGCGAAATCCGCAGCCATATAGACACACTCACCAGACAGGTGGAAACCGTGAAGAAGTTCCGCGAATTTGCGGGGCGGAAGACGGAGCTTGATAAAAACATCATACTCTACAAATACATAAAGCTGAAAGAAGACTCCTCCGCCCTCACGGAAGAGATAAACCGCGAAAAAGTGGGCATGGCGGGCATCATCGCCGAATTTGAAAGCCTTGTAAAAACCGAAACCGAAAAGGAGAGAAAGCTCAACTCTCTCCGAGGCAGTTTCAGGGAAACAAATGAAAAAATGCTTTTTCTCGGTGATTCCATAGCGAATATTTCAGGCGATGTGCGGCTTCTGGAAAGTGAAATAGCCGGAGCAGAAAGCACAAAAGAGCGCCTCCACAGAGAGATAGAAGACTATGAGCGCAAGTTCAGGGAGCTGACCTCCTCCCGCGTGAGGATACTTTCTTCAAAGGAAGAAACGGAGAAAAACAAGGCGAAACTCAGGGAGAGCCTTGAGGAACTTGAAGAAAAAATCGAAGAATATACCCGCATGCGGGATGACCTCAAGTACGACATTGACGGGCTTGAGGATGAATATCTTGAACTGACGCAGAAGCTTACATCCATAAATAACTCAGTCTTCGAAAAAGAGACAACCATCAACCGCCTTGAGGCCGACAGGAAGCGCTTTACCCTTGAAAAGGACGACCTTGAGGCTGAGATAGCCAAAGCCGTCCAGAGAGCGGAAGACGCTCAAAGGGAATTCGAGGAAACGAGAGACGCTCTCAGACACCTGACAGACGAGATAAAATCGATCAGAGCGGAACTCAGCGAAATAAAGACCCTTGAAGCGGATGCCAAGGCCGAGACCGATGGTCTGCGCCTTGAGAAAAACTCCCTTGAGAGCAGAACCGCAGTCCTCAGAGAGCAGATAGAAAATGCCGCAGTGGGCGACAGCGGGGAATACCTCAAGAGGTTTGAATCATCACTTCTTATTGACATGATTGATGAATCCGCCGAACCTCCCATGCACTCCGCAGATATCCTTGTTTACAAAGCGGAGCAGAAATCCATGGTTCTGGCGACCGTCAGGGAGATGACCGGCTCGCTCCGCTTCACCTTCTCAGACAGTGCGGATGAGCTGATCAGCGAACTCTTCGCTCAGGAAAAAATAACCGAAAATATAATAAAAACAGGCAGTCTTTACCGCAAAATCGGTGACGATGACAAAGGCGTGGTGATCCTCAAGCTCAAAACGGAGCTTAAAACAGCGGAGGACAAACTGGAAACTGTCGCGGCGGACTTTGAGGATGCGGAAGCCAGATACGAAGGGCTTGCCGCCAAAACTGCCGAAACCGCTGAGATTCTTTCTGAAAAAGAAAACCGCAAGTCCACCCTTGAAACCGAGGCAAAAAACACCTCCCGTATGCTTGATGAGGCTGTTGCCGTTAAAGAAAAGCTCTCCCGCCGCGGTGAGATAATCGACAAGGAAACCGAGTTTGTCGCCCGTGAGCTTGAGCGGGCGGAGAAAGAACTCATAACCCTGCGGGAATCCCGTGAGAAGACTGCGGAGGAGCAGAGAGAAAAAGAAGATGAAAAACAGCTTCTGGATGAACGCCTTGAAGATGTGAACACCCTGTATGAAGATGCGAAGGATGAGCTTAACTCTCTCAAAATTGAAGAGAGAGGCTTCACAGAGCAGATCAGCGCCCTCACCCGTGAGCTCCACTTCACCGACAGGGAAATAAGCGAAACCACACAGAAAACAGGCGAAGCCAAACAGCGCCTCAGCAAGCTTCTCACTGTGGATATAATCAACTTCCGTGAGCGGCTGGAAGCCAAAAAAAGCGAGTACGCCTCCCTTATGAAACAGCAGCAGGAGCTCCGCTCAAGCGCGTTAAACACCGACAGGGAAGTGGCTGAGCAGGAAAAAGAGCTTGAATCGCTCAAGAAAGAGATAGAGAAAGCCAACCGCGAAGTTGAGAAGCTCCGCAGCGTGGTCACTGATTCTGAAATTAAGCGTGAGCGTGTTTTAGCCGAGATGCAGAGCCTGTCCGAAAATTTCACAGAGAAGTTCGAAACGGATATAAACACCGAAAAGCCGGATCTCTCCTCATTTCAGCCGAACAAGGCAAAAGCCGAGCTAGACGCAGTAACGAAGCTTATTGATGAACTGGGGCCTCTGAACATGGCCGCAGAACAGGAATATGACGAAGTCTGCAAGCGAAATGAATTCCTCACTCAGCAGAGAACAGACCTTGAAGACGCAATAGCCAGCATCCACGAGCTGATAAGCGAAATAGACGACAGCACGGCAGCCCTTTTCAGGGATACTTTCGAAGGTGTGCGCGACAACTTCAAGAAAGTTTTCGACATTCTCTTCGGTGACGGCAGGGCGGAACTGCGCCTCAGCGAGCCGGACAATTTCCTCACCAGCGGCGTGGAGATCTTTGTTCAGCCGCCGGGCAAGAAACTTGTGAACATGAACCTTCTTTCAGGAGGAGAAAAGGCGATGAGCGCATGTACGCTGCTTTTTGCGCTGTTTCTTTACAAGCCAACGCCCTTCTGTTTCCTAGATGAGATAGATGCGCCTCTGGACGAGGCTAACATAGATAAATTCATGAAGGTGGTTAAAACCCTTTCGGGGGACACCCAGTTTGTCATAATCACCCACAGTCAGAAGACAATGGCAGAGGCAGACAGCCTCTACGGAGTGACAATGCAGGAACCGGGTGTCTCAAAAATGCTCTCGGTACGCCTCAGCGACCTCAAGCTTTAGCATCTCCTGTTTTTCTGCGGGGTTTTCTTCCGCCGGGTTTGGTGGGTCTTACCCCTGCTCTGCCGGAAGTTTTTATCACCGGCCTTTCTTTTTTCTCCGGCTTTCTGACCTGCGCGGGCAGTTCCGCCAGAAGTTCATCCTCAGGGTAGATGTAGTTCATCTTGACTCCTGTGTGCTCCTCCAGCGCGGGGATAAGCATTGATTCCTCTTCACAGGCGAATATAACGGATATGCCTGATGCCCCTGCCCTTGCCGTACGGCCTATTCTGTGCACGTAGCTGTCAGGATCTTCCGGCAGGTTATAGTTGAAAACGTGCGTCACGCCGTCAACGTGTATGCCTCTGGCGGCAACGTCAGTGGCAACGAGAACCTGAATCTTGCCTGTCCTGAATTCCTCAAGAGTGTTGATCCTTTTGGTCTGGCTTACATCACCTGAGAGCATCCTGCATTCCAGCCCAAGGGAGTAAAGCTTGTCCGTAAGGTTGCGGGTCTGGTCTCTTCTGTTGCAGAACACGATAACGCTTTTAAGGTCGTTGTGCCTGATATAGTTGTAGAGCACCTTGAACTTGTCATCGCTCTCGATTATGTAGGCAAGCTGTTCGATCCTGATATTGGTGACGTTTTCAGGCTCTATCTCAACTGTGAAGGGCTCTTTTGTCCATCTGGACGCAAGTTCCGCCACAACGGGGGTGAGAGTCGCGCTGAAAAGCATCGTCTGCCTGTTCTCTTTCTGGGGCAGGTAGTTGATAATTCTGCGGATATCAGGAATGAAGCCCATATCAAGCATTCTGTCCGCCTCGTCAATGATCAGTATCTCCACTTTGGAGAGATCCACCTTGCTGTTCTGGCGGAAGTCAAGGAGCCTGCCGGGCGTGGCGACAACTATGTCCACAAGCTTTTCCTCAAGAGCCCTCCTCTGTTTCTCATACCCCATGCCGCCGAACACAGCAAGAACCTCGATGTCGGTGTATTTGGAAAGGCCGAGAGCATCCTTCTCTATCTGAAGCACAAGCTCTCTTGTGGGCGCAAGCACAAGAACTCTGGGGTTTCCGGGTTTGCGGTTTTCGAGGGGATTTTTCTGGATATGCCTGAGGGCGGCGAGGAGGAATGCGGCTGTTTTGCCCGTTCCCGTCTGCGCCTTACCGCTTACGTCCCTGCCTTCGAAAGCCTGAGGAAGTATCTCCGCCTGAATATCCGTGCAGTACTTGAATCCCTGATCATAGATGGCTCTTAAAAGCTGTTCGGAAATATCCAGATCATGGAAGCGGACCTTCCCTTCAGCAGGTTCAACCGTGAAGGACGATGAATCCCACGGTTCGAACACTACGGGTTCTTTTTTGGGTTTGGGCTGAGCCTGAACAACCCTGATTTTTTCCTTAGGAGGCGCAGTTCTTACCTTCTCCCTGGCAGGTTTTACCGCAGCAGGCTTATGCTGCTGCACTTCTCTTCTCGCATCCGGCGTGATTTCCCTCACGCGGATCGCCGCTGCCTTCTTTCTTACGAAAAGGGAGCGGATTTTTTGTTTCAAACGTCTTAGCAAATGCCACCTCATATTGATGATAGTTCGAAAAAACCTGCGTCCTGCAGTTTTTTCTCACTCACAGCCTGCGCGGCAAAGCCGCTTGCTGTTCCCGCTTCGCTGTGCGTTCCTCGCATTCGCTGCGGTACGCACTCCGCGTGTGCTTCCATGCACATTGGGTAAGTTCCGGCTTCGCACGGCGGACTTCCTTCCATGGAAGTTTGTGAGCTTATATATAATCGTATTCCGTTCTCTGTTACGCTTGCTGTTCCCGCATTCGCTGCGGTACGCACTCCGCGTGTGCTTCCATGCACATTGGGTAAGTTCCGGCTTCGCACGGCGGACTTCCTTCCATGGAAGTTTGTGAGCTTATATATAAATCGTATTCCGTTCTCTGTTACGCTTGCTGTTCCCGCTTCGCTGTGCGTTCCTCGCATTCGCTGCGGTACGCACTCCGCGTGTGCTTCAATGCACATTGGGCAAGTTCCGGCTTCGCACGGCGGACTTCCTTCCATGGAAGTTTGTGAGCCTGTATATGCATATTATTCTGTTATATTTATTTCAGCCTGCAAGGACTGCTCAATCACAAAATAACCCAGCAGGAGTTTAAAACCATATGGAAAAAAAGCAAAGAACTTTATGGATTCGGCCATACGATAAATTTTACAAATATACACTTTAAAAAAATAAATAACTTCCTAAACTAATAGTTCTGAACTATATCTATCAAAAAATAAACAAAATATTGCGATGTTTAATGACTAATTTAAATGAGATTCTAAACACAGATAAGCTTAAAAAACAGCTTGAGCAGTTTTCGGATTTTTCAGGACTGCCTGTCAGCATACACGGCGAGAAAGGCGAAGTTCTGATCAAGCCTGACGGAAACACCTGCGCCGGACTGCTGAGCTCGATTTTCCGGAGCGCCGGAGCCGATAATATAATAAAAGGCATCCTCAGTGCTGAAAACGGCGGCGTTTTTGCCGTTCACTCTGTGGAGATCGCCGATTTCCCTAAAATTTTTTCTGCGGTTTATTCAGACGGGGGAACTGAGGAAGATAAGCTGAAGTCCGCGGCCGCTTATGTTGCAGGGATCATACAGGACAGCTTCGTAAGTACTTCACAGTCAGATCTTTACTGTGACAACCTCGGGATGCTCCGCACATTTTACGCCACAGTGGAACAAAGCCCCATATCAATCGCCGTGACAGATAAAGAAGGCATAATCGAATATGTTAACCCTTTCTTTAAGGAGCTTACCGGCTTTTCCAGAGAAGAAATAATCGGGCACGGCTTTGAAGCCCTTCAGTCCGGCAGGCACGATACGGCTTTTTATGACAGCCTGTGGCAGACAATAAAAAGCGGCAAAGTGTGGACGGGAAAGTTTATCAACAGGAAGAAAGACGGTTCTCATTACATAGAAGACGCCAAGATAGCCCCCATAACAGAAAACGGCGAAATAGTCCGCTATATCGGCATAAAAGCGGACATAACCGAGCAGGAACGCCTGCGGGAGCTTCTTGAAGAAGCAAACCAGATGCTGGAGGCGACTGTGCGCAAACGCACGGAAAAGCTCCGCAATGCGTACATTCGCCTGAAAGAGAACAGAGACCTGCTTAAAAAAACGCAGAAAGTTGCCAGAATGGGCGGATGGATGCGTGACATGCGCACCAGACGGGGCTACTGGACAGATGAGGCATTCGCTATTTTCGGACTTGATCGCAGGCCGGAAGCACCCACAATAAAAGAAATACTGACGGCGACACATCCTGATGACCGCGACAAGGTACGAGAATGGCTGGAGTCGCTGTTTCAGTACACCCCCGAAAGGGAGTTCAGCTTCCGGATATTAAGACAGGACGGCGAGGAACGCATCATTACCTCCATATATTCATACGACTTTGATGCCTCAGGAAAGCCCTACAGAATAAACGGAATCCACCACGACCAGACAGAAAGAATCCGCACCGCGGAGCGAATAGAAAAACATGAAAAACTGCTCAACTCAATCCTCCTTTCTGCCAGTGCGGGGATATGTGTTCTGGACAGAAATTCCCGTGTGGAGATGGTGAATCCAGAGTTCGACAAAATTTTCGGACGAAGCAGAATCAGCTCCGGCAGACTTTTTACAGAGGCATATCCGGAGCTTTTCAACGGCAGAGACGCGGAAATCCTGCGCGGCGCTCTTCAGGCCAAAACACCGATGACAGGAATGGAATACTCTTTCACCCTCCCCTGCGGGAAGGAGAAGATACTGATCATGAGCCTTGCCGTTCCGGAGACGGATCATGCCCCTGCGACCCTGATAACCGTATCTGATGTTACGGAGCTGAGCGAGCTCCACAACAAGCAGAAAGAGCAGGAAGCCATGCTTATTCAGCAGTCAAAGATGGCCGCTCTCGGAGAGATGATCGGTGTAATAACCCACCAGTGGCAGCAGCCGCTCAACGCGGTGGGGATGTTCAGCCAGCTTATTGAATCGGAATTCAGAAGCAGCGACCTGAAAGCCGAAAACCTCAGGGAATACATATCGTCCATCATGGAGCAGCTTGAGTTCATGTCCCAGACTGTTAAGGATTTCAGAAACTTTTTCAGACCAGGGCAGTCAAACGGTAGGTTCGAGGCGGCCTGCGCCCTTGAGGAGATAATAAACCTTGTGGCAGTGCATTACGCAAACAGCCGGATCGAAATCCGCCACGAACTGGACTGCGGTTCGGAATCTTTTGTTTACGGCTCAAAAAGTGAGTTCAAGCAGGTTATCCTGAACCTCCTCGCCAATGCAAAGGACGCCATAACCGAGAAGTTCAGGGGAGCCTCCGGCGGGATAATTGATGTTTCCTGCGCCGAGACCGGAGAAGATATTGTCATAAAAATCAGGGATAACGGCGGCGGCATTCCGGAAGAAGTTAAGGACAGTATTTTCAGGTCATACTTCACCACAAAAGGGAACAGCGGCACAGGAATCGGCCTCTATATTTCAAAGCTTATAACTGAAACTCATATGCACGGCACAATAAACGCGGAAAATGCTGACGGCGGTGCTGTTTTCACCCTCCGCCTGAAAAAAGCAGACAGGGAACTCTGATTTTTTCTGCTATAATTGAGAACTTGCAGACAATGCATACGGAGAGCGGATGATACGGCAGATAATAACCGAGCGTTTTGAAAGGGTTACCTTCAGCGGAAAATACGATGAGAAAAAAGTTTCGCCTCTGCTGAAGGAGGCCGACGCACGGTTTGCTGTTCTTAACAGCCTTCCTGTCACTCCGTATTCTTACCCGTTTCTGGATGAAATTTACAACAGATGCATATTCTCCTCCCTCACTGTTCAGAAAACCAATCTTGACAGCGAGGACGCCCTTAACCTCCTGCGCATTCTTCAGGACAGCTATCACCGGCCTGCCGCGGAAAAAGCCCTCGCCAACCTGCGCATAGTCTACGGTCTTATCGATTCCATAGTGCCTTCCGGTGAGCCGTTTATCCTTACACCCGATTTCATCAAGCGTCTGCACATGCACATAACCTTTGATGTCAGAGCGGAAGGCAACATTCCCGGCAGCTTCAGAACAAAAGCCGCCGGAATCAAATACTTTTCCCCTCCGGGCAGAGACATTTCCCGCCTTGTCAGGGAATTCTGCGACTGGTTCAACAGCGAACTGCTGAATGTTCATCCGCTGATACGCGCATGCCTCGCCCACTACCACATAAGCCTTCTTCACCCTTTCGGTGACGGAAACGGACGAACGGCACGAAGCGTTGAAGCCGCCATACTCAAAAAGAGCGGGTACAGGTATCTCTACCGCTCCATCGGCATTTATTACAAAGAGAGCAGGATCGAGTATTACCGTAGCTTCCGCAAAAGCGAAAAGACGGGCGGCTTTGATCTCACTCCGTTTGTATGTTTCTTTCTGGAAGGGGTATGCAGGTCTTTTACCGCCGTCACTGATGTTCTGCTGGCAGGTTTGAGGATAAGCGCGGTTAAGGATTTCTTCGAATGGCTGAAATCAGAAAACAGGATCAACACACGGCAGCATAAACTTCTTTACGCTCTCTTTGAGGCCGACAGAACGGTCTCCGAGGAGGAACTTTTCAGGAACCCTGTTTTTTCAAAGCTTTATGAGAATGATTCCCCTGATGAGCGGGCAGACGATCTCAGGAATCTTGCGGCCAACGGGATAATCTTCATGCAGGAGGGCGGCTTCAGCCTTAACAGGAACCTTCCGCAGAAATAGGCTTCTGATGCCTGTCCAGTATAATGGTGAAAACAGCTCCGGATTCGCCGTTTCTTGCACGCACCTCTCCGCCCATATTGTTTTCCACAATAGCGCGAACCATATAAAGACCGATCCCTGAGCCCTGTTCCGAGCTTTTTGTGGTGAAGTAAGGATCAAATATTTTTTTCAGGAGCGGTTCGGGAATCCCCCCGCCGTTGTCTTCGATATCGATGAATATGCGCCCATCCGAATCAGATATGCTCACGCTGATTCTGCCGCTCCCGGTGAGAGCGCCCCGTTTCTTAGCACTCTCTATGGCGTCTTTAGCATTGTTGAAAATGTTAAGCAGAACCTGCATGAATTCATTGCGGTAGCCTTCGACATGGACATCGTTCCGTCCGCAGTTTTCACAATCTATAAGGATGTTAGGACTGTCTATGTTCTTCAGGTGCTTAGGAGTGAAGCTGCCGTTGCTTTTTTTCAGATCGCACTTCATCTCAATGCAGAGGTCATGGGAAATAGCCTGATGGGAAAAAATCTTGAGCGTAGGCCAGAGCGCATCCTCAATGGTGAACAGACTGCGCTCCTTGGAGGGGCGGAGGAAGTCCATGAAATCCTTCACGGTTTCAGTCATGTAGGATATCTGTTCAGCGGAAGTGTTGTGCACCCAGTCTATATATTCCTTTTCAAGCCCGCCCGCGTCATACGTCCGCACCAGATCCTGCAGAAGCATACTCACTGCGCTGAGGGGCTGTTTCCACTGGTGGGCTATTGAGCGGAGCATGGCGCCCATTTCCGCCAGCTTTGACTGCTGAATAAGGAGCTGTTCCTGCTCGTATCTTTTGAGGGATTCAACCTTCACCTTTTCCTCAAGGCTGTTCTGAAGCTCCTTCAGGTCAGATATGTCTATAGTGCTTCCTATTCCCGCAAACTCGCCGTCAATCATCACTGTGTTGGTGGCAACCCGCACAGTGCGGATTTCACCCGACTTGGTGATTATTTTGCGTTCATGGTATTTCTGGTCGAAAACTTCGCCAGCCAGCCTGCGGAGAACATTATCCTTAACAAACTGCCTGTCGTCCTCATGGACTATTTCCCACGGGGCCATGCGCTTGAGCTCTTCCATTGAATAGCCCGTTTTGGCGAGGTACTCCGGATTTGCGTATATATATTTGTCTTTGTAGATATAAATTCCGGCGAATGAGTTTTCGGTCAGTATGCGGAAGAGCCTGTCTGTCTCAGCTAGTTTTCTGGCCTGCCTGTCCAGAGAGGAATCAGGTTCAAAAACAACCATGCAGGCGTTCCTGCCTTCGAAATCTATACTTTTGATCTCGCTCTTAAATGAAACAAGCGCCCCTGATGCAGTCTGAAAGCTGAAATGCCCGTCCATCCGGCAGTCGTATATCTCTTCAAAGAGGCATGAACTGAGCAGTTTTGAATCCACAGGGAAAAGTTCGCTGGGGTCTTTCCCCTCAAGGCTTCCGGAGAGATAGCCCAGAGCCTTCTCAGCGGCTGAGTTGCTGAAAATAACAGTCCCGTTGAAGACAAGGATGCCTTTCCCTAAGGAATCGAGTATGGATGCAAGAAGAGCTGAGTTGTTTCCCGAGGAACAATTTTCACCAATCATTAAAAACAGATCCTTCCTGAAAGCAGATTTAACTTTATTATAACAATATTATATACGTTGTACAGTTTTTTCAATTGGTTATACTGAATTTTTTCAACAATGGAAAAAACTTTTATCAATAAAGAATCTGTTTTAAACATATGTTCTGTATCTGTTACAACTCAGTCTGCTTCAATAAAAAAAGGGGTGCCCGAAGACACCCCTTCTGAAATCCTGTTAATATTCGATGCTACATTGCAGCTTTGGCGAGTTCTGCGCCTGCCGCGAGTGCTTTTTTGTTGAGTTCCTCAGTTCCTTTGGGAACACGGCTGAGAACCGCTTTCTCAAGGGTTGCGGGATCCACAAGGTTGCAGAAAGCGTTGACAGCGCCGAGGGTTACAACGTTTGCAACCATAGCCTTGCCTACTTTCTCAGCAGCGGTCACGATTATATCGAGACCGACAACCTTGAACTTCCCTTCGGGAGCCTTTTTAACCATAAGGTTGTCTACTATGAGAAGGCCTGTGTCTTTCAGGTCTTTGCAGTATTTGTCAGCGGCTTCCTGAGTAAGGGCCACAACAACATCAGGGTTCATTACCTTGGGGTAGTAGATATCATCATCACTGATGATAACCTCTGCCTTGCTCGCTCCGCCTCTTGCTTCAGGTCCGTATGACTGGGACTGAATGGCTTTTTTACCTTCGTAAACGGAAGCAGCCATGGCAAGGATAATGCCGGCAGTAATCATACCCTGTCCGCCGGAACCGCTAAGTCTTATCTCACTTCTAGCCATTTTCAATCACTCCTTACTTCAAACCGACCTGAGCGTCGTAAGCTTCGACGTACTCAGGTTTCTGAACTTCATGCAGAACGCCGATGGCGAATTTGCCTTCCATCTCTTCCGCACTCATTTCCTTGGCTTTGTTCGCGGGAACCGCGTTCTCTTTCTGCCAGAGGATCATGTTTGCGGGTGAGCCCTGTTTGTTTTTGCGTCCGTAGCCTGTGGGGCAGCCGGCCATGATTTCCACAACGCTGAAGCCTTTGTGGTCAAGAGCCTGCTTGATCAGCTTTTCCATAGGAACAGCGTGGTAAGTAGTCGTTCTTGCGACGAAAGTCGCTCCTGCGCCTATTGCGAGCTGAGCTATGTCAAACTGGTTGTCCGCGTTGCCGTAGGGAACAGTTGTCGCTTTTGCTCCCTTGGGAGTTGTGGGCGAATACTGACCGCCGGTCATGCCGTATATGTAGTTGTTGAAAACAAAGCATGTTATGTCGATGTTTCTTCTGCACGCGTGGATGAAGTGGTTTCCGCCGATGGCTGTCATGTCGCCGTCACCGCCGAGAGCGATAACTTTCAGCTTGGGGTTAGCCACTTTTACGCCTGTGGCGAAAGCCAGCGAGCGTCCGTGAGTCGTGTGCAGAGTGTTGAAGTCCATGTAGCCGGGAAGACGGCTTGCGCAGCCGATGCCTGAGGTAAGAACGATCTCGTCCTTGTTGAGGCCTGTGGCATCTATTGCTCTGATAAGGGACTTCATAATTATGCCGTAGCCGCAGCCGGGGCACCATATATGGGGTATTTTACCTGATCTGAGGTATTTGCTGTAATCGTAAGCCATTACTTAGCCCTCCTGATTTCATCCATGATCTCAACGGGCGTGATCGGGTCGGAGTCAATTTTATTGATTCCAACAACCTGCGCCTGTCCTTTCACGACTCTGTCGACTTCAAGTTTGATCATGCCGAGGTTAAGCTCGGGAACGATAAACTTTTTAGCTTTGCCGACATATTTCTCAAGATGCTTCTCAGGGAAAGGCCAGATAGTAAGGGGTCTGAAAAGACCTACCTTTATTCCTTCTGCTCTTGCCTTGATAACGGCTTCTTTTGCGGAGCGTGCTGAGCTGCCGTATGCGAAAATTATGATTTCCGCGTCCGCGCACTCAAACTCTTCCACTTTCACTATGTCGTCATAGTGATGCATTACTTTGTTTTCCTGACGGATCTCATCAGCCTGAGCCATTTTACCGTTGTTAGAGGGGAAACCGTCCTCAGCGTGGTTGAGTCCCGTGATGTGGTATCTGTAGCCTGAGCCGAAATCAGCCATCGGGGGTACGAGGTCTGCTTCGGGTCTGTAGGGTTTATAGTCTTTCGGATCGCATGTGGGTCTCTTGCGGTCTATGACCTCAAGTTCGCCGGGTTCGGGAATCTCGATAGCTTCCCTCATGTGACCGATAATTTCATCAGTGAGAACGATTACGGGCATTCTGTACTTTTCTGAGAGGTTGAATGCGCGCACTGTTTCGTTAAGCTGCTCCTGCACTGTGGAAGGAGTGAGGACTATTGCGGGGTGGTCTCCGTGAGTTCCCCATTTAGCCTGCATAACGTCGGACTGACCGGGTCCTGTGGGAAGACCTGTTGAAGGGCCGCCTCTCATAACGTTAACGATAACACAGGGTACCTCTGTGAGATACGCGTAGCCGAGGTTCTCCATTTTAAGAGACATACCGGGGCCTGATGTTGCCGTCAGTGATTTTTTGCCTGCGATTGAACCGCCTATTGTCGCCGCCATAGCAGCAAGTTCGTCTTCCATCTGGATGAAGCGTCCGCCTACCTTGGGCAGTGAAGCCGAAAGACCTTCAGCAATTTCGGTTGAAGGCGTTATGGGGTAGCCTGCGTAAAACCTGCAGCCCGCATAAAGGGCGCCTTCACATACTGCTTCGTTTCCTTGAAGGAATCTAATTTCTCTAGCCACAAATTCCTCCTGTTAGCCTTTTTTATAAACTTCGATTGCAAAGTCGGGACACCTAAGCTCGCACTGCATGCAAGCTATGCACTTGTC
>JBFWJG010000016.1:0-41523 GCA_050253335.1 Deferribacterales bacterium
CAGAGGCGAGGTTATTCCTCTCATAGATTTAAGAAAGAGGTTTGAGCTCCCCGTCAGGGAAAAGGACGAGTTCACAAGAGTGATAATAGTTAATCTCGCCAGTGTCCGTGTGGGCTTTGTGGTGGATTTTGTGGACGAAGTTCTCCGTGTTCCCGCAGACAGCATAGATTCCGTTCCCGCTGTTCTGGGTACAGGGGTTGACAGCCAGTTCCTTGAAGGGGTGGTAAACCTCAGCGGCAAGCAGAGGATGATACTTCTGCTTAACGTGGATGAGCTTTTCAGCAAGGCTGAAAAGAAAAAGCTTGAAAAAATAGGCTCATAAAAGCTGCTGCGGGTTGCCGGATGATAAAAGTTCTTATTGTGGACGATTCAGCTCTCATGAGGAAAAAAGTCAGGGAGATGCTGGAATCCGATCCGGATATAGAGGTTATAGGTACAGCCAGAGACGGTCAGGACGGCGTGGCAAAAGCGCGCGCCCTCAGGCCGGATGTCATCACCATGGACATAAACATGCCGGTGATGGACGGGCTGACCGCTCTCTGCATAGTCATAGAGGAGGGAATATGCCCTGTGATTATGCTGAGTTCGCTCACTCAGGAAGGAGCGTCAACTACATTCGAGGCTATGGAGCTGGGCGCTTTTGACTATGTGGCAAAGCCCGGCGGCACAGTGTCGGTGAATATCAGCGAGGTCAGGGATGACCTTGTGTGGAAGGTTAAGGCCGCCGCCGGCACAGGTGTCGGGAAGCTCAGGCGCAGAACAGCGAAACCTCAGAAGAAGATACTCACCGTTGAGACGGAAGAGAGCGAAGAGCTTCTCGGGCTGGATGATTATCCTGCGGTGTGCATAGGAATTTCCACCGGCGGACCCAAAACTATTTTTGATGTCCTGCCGGAACTTGATAAAAACTTTCCGGCGGCGCTGTTCATGGTTCAGCATATGCCGCCGACTTTTACAGCCACATATGCAAAGAGGCTGAACGACTACTGCAAAATACTGGTCAAAGAAGCCGAAGCAGGAGAGGAGATCCGCCCCGGGGTCTGCTATCTGGGAAAAGGCGGCTTTCATATGACTCTGTACAGAAAACCCGGGGGCAGGTTCATAATCAGGCTTACCAAAAAGCCGGATCACCATTTCATTCCCAGTGTGGATGTTATGATGGATTCCGTGCGGAGCTGCTTCGGCGAGAAAACAATAGGCGTGCTTATGACAGGAATGGGTGACGACGGCGCAGACAGCATGGTGAAAATCAGAAAGGGCGGAGGCTATACCATAGCCGAATCCGAGGAAAGCTGCATAGTTTTCGGTATGCCCAAGGAAGCCATAGAAAGAGGCGGGGCGGATGTCGTTCTCCCCAGCAGCAGGATAGCCTGGGAACTGAACAGAGTCGTAAAGAAGGGATGGTGATATGGATATAAAACCTCTTAAATCAAAGCTTAGGATCATTTTTCCCGAGGAATGCGAAAATTTTATGGCTGAAGATGCCCTTACGGCGCTTCAGGGTGCGGATCTAGCCTCCAAGCCGGCGGCGGAGATAGACCTTTCCGCTGTGCGCACAATGGACACAACTTTTGTGAATATACTCGTCTCTCTCCTGAACACATTGAAGGAGAAGGGAATAAAATATGAAATAACAGGCAGAAGCAGCGAAGCCTCAAGGGTCATGGGGCTTTACGGGCTGAGTATCTGACAGGGGGAACAGCGTGAAGAGAATACTGATAGTTGACGATGCCATCACAATGAGGCAGCTTGTCGCAGCCACGCTGAAATCCGCGGGTTATGAAGTGGTCGACGCCCGCGACGGCAAGGATGCGCTCACAAAGCTTGAGAACGACAGGTTTAATCTGATCATTTCCGATCTTAACATGCCTAACATGGACGGAATAACTCTCATAAAGGAAGTTAAGAACATGCCCAAGCATAAATTCACTCCCATAATTATGCTTACCACGGAATCACAGGCGGAGAAAAAAGAGGAAGGAAGAAAAGCAGGCGCGAAGGCGTGGATAGTGAAGCCTTTCAAACCTGCGGATCTGCTTGGCGTTGTTAAAAAAATAGTTCCCTGAGAAATCAGGATCGGAGAAACGGAAGATGGATATTAAAAGCATAAAAGCTTCCCTCTTAAATTCTGACGAAACGGAAAGGCTGTATGCTGTTGAGGATGTGATAACCCTCCGCGCCGAAGAGCTCATTCCTGAGCTTATTGCGGCTCTTCTTAAAGAGGAGAGCCGTATGGTGAGAGAACTTATTGTGGAAGGGCTGAAGCTTTTCGATGTTTCTCCGCACTTTCCTGCAATAGCCAAATTTTTCGAGTCTTCCGAAGCGTTTATAAGAAACTGCGCCATAGAGATTTTCGGTTCCAAGGGTGAGGAGGCTGTTCCTTTTCTCACTTCGATAATGGACCACTCGGACAGAGAGGTGCGCAAGCTTATTCTGGACAGCCTTGTCGCCACAGGCTCGAAATACTGCATTCCAGCTCTGCGCGCGGCTCTGCGCGATAAGGCGCCGAATGTTCAGATAACGGCTGTTGAGTATCTCGGCAAAATCAATGACGAGGAATCGATGAACGATATCCTTGAAATTTTTGAAACATCCAATGAGCCGATGCTCCGCATATCCTGCATAGAAACGTTCACCCACCTCGCCAACAGAGATGTGGTTGATCCGGTTTTGGATATACTCGGCGGCGTGAATATGGACAGCTTCTACAAGCCCTCTGTTTTCCGAATGGTGGCTGAGTGCGGCTCGAAGGAGCATCTGCCTTTTCTGCTTACTTTTCTTAATAACAAGAACACTCTGTTCTTCAATGAAATATCCGGTTCCATCCTGAAAATAATGATAAGAGACAATATAGATGTGCTCCCCTATGAGTATGAGAAATATGTTATCAACGGTGTAAAGGATCAGAACATGGATCCTGACAACAGGATAACCTTCATGGGCATTGCCTACAGGCTCTGTCTGAAAGATAAAGAAGATGTATTCGAAGAGTTTGCGGGCGAGGATGACATGAATGTGATGCTTGCCGCTCTGGACAAGCTCGCCGGACTCAACAGGGAAAAAGCGCTGAAAATAATTGAACGCAGGCTTAAAGTGGCTGACGGAGACTCGAAAGAAGAGCTTCTCAGCCTCAGGGCTCTGATAGCGGAGCAATAGATGTTCGTTGTTACCCTTGAGGATTATAAAGATCTTACAGCATTTATTTATAAGAAGTCCGGCATCAACTTTGAGGACAAGAAGCGCTATTTCATCAACAAAAGGCTGGAAAAGAGGCTTTCCACCCTCGGCATAGAATCGGCGAGGGACTACATACGCTTTCTCAAGTTTAAGGACAGGGACGGCGACGAGTTTCAGGAACTGATGAACCTGCTCACCGTGAACGAGACTTACTTCTTCCGCGAGTTTTCAACTCTGGAGGTTTTTGCAGAGTTCTGCCTTCAGGAAATAGCCGAAAAGAAGGAAAAGGAAGGGGACGACACCATCCGCATATGGTCTGCCGGATGCTCCACCGGCGAGGAGCCTTACACCCTTGCCATAATCGTTCAGGAACTTCTGGACAGGCACGACAGATGGAATGTGGAGATTGTCGCCTCCGATATCGACCTCAACGCGCTGGAGAAGGCAAAAAGCGCCAGATATGACGACAGGAGCGTGAAGGACGTTCCTGAGGAGTATTATGCAAAATACTTCAGCTATGTTGACGGCTGCCATGTTCCGGTAAAAGCCGTTCGCGACATGGTGCGGTTTGAGCATATAAACCTTAACGATAAAATGCAGATGAGGCGGCAGAGGGGCTTTGACTTCATCTTCTGCCGCAATGTTCTTATATATTTTGATGAAATCTCCAGAAAGCAGGTTGTGGATCACTACTACATAGCCCTTAACAGGGGCGGATACATTTTCCTTGGACACAGCGAGTCTGTTGGGCGCATCACAACGGCTTTCTCCATCAAGCGGTTCGGCAGAAATGTCGTTTATTACAAGGGGTGAGACTATGGCGTTTAAGGTTCTGATAGTTGATGATTCGGACATGGTGAGGCATTTTCACGCCAACATTCTCAAGTCCGCAGGCTTTGAAGCCGAGCAGGCTATAGACGGCATGGATGCCCTCGAAAAAGCAGTAAGAAGCTCATTCTCCCTTATTCTGTGCGATCTTAACATGCCCAGAATGGACGGCATCACATTCATAAAAGAGCTTAGGAAAACCGGAAAAGAGACTCCGGTGATAATTATTACAACTCAGGAAGAAGCTGAAAACCGCAGAAAAGGCTATCTGTCCGGCGCGAACCTTTACATAACCAAGCCAGTGAAGCCTGAAGAACTTATAATAAACATAAAAATGCTTCTTGGTATTTCCTGACGGGGTGGGGTATGACTGAAATAGATATGGAGAAGTTCCGCAGGTCGTTCCTTGAGGAAGCTTCCGAACTGCTGGAACAGGTTAACGAGGATGTTCTTAAAATTGAGGCGGATGCCGATCCGGAGCTTGTTAATTCCGTTTTCCGCTCAATCCACACCATAAAAGGCAGTGCGGCAGGCTTCGGCTTTGACCATATATCCGCCTTCACCCACCACCTTGAAACCCTGCTGGACAAGCTCCGCAACCGTGAACTGGAGGTTTCCGGAGAACTGGTTGACAGTATTCTGAGAGCCGCGGACGGAATTTATGAAATGGTCACGGCGGCGAAAGAGAGCAGGGAGTATTCTGTCGATGAGGAAGGGATAATAAGAGAACTGGAAGCCTATATGAAGAAGCCTGCGGACGGCGAAAAACCTTCGGCTCCGGAAGAACCCCAGCCGAAAAAAGCTTCCGCCCCCGCAGCTTATGTCTCATGCGGGGCGATACGCGAAAAGCTCAGAGCCGCCGGAGGAAAAGGCGGTCACATATACAGAGCTGATTTCCACTTCACATCAGAAATGCTGGAAAACGGTTATGACCCGCTTCCTGTCATGTCTAACCTTAAAATGAGCTCTGCGGAATATTTCTGCAAAACAGACACAGATAATGTTCCGCAGATTGATAAGCTGAATCCTTTCAGCATATATCTTCAGCCGGAAGTATACATAATAAGCGAGCTTGAAGCCTCTGATCTGGCTGATTTCGGTTTTGAGCCGGGCGTTGTCACTGTTGCTGAAGCCCTGGCGGAAGAGCCCCTTGAGGCTCCTGAAGAACATGAGGAAAAGGCTCCGGCTCCTGCCGGTGAAACCGAATACATAACAATGGAAGGGATCGATGCGGAGCTTCTGGGCGAACTGGCGGCAAGCATAGAGGACTATTTTGAATCCATAGAGTCAGTCACGCTCAAGCTTGAAAAAGAAGGTGCGGGCAGAGGACCGGGAATCGATGATCTCTTCCGTGTTTTCCATACCATAAAAGGGGACTGCGGCTATGTTGGTTTCCGCTTTCTGGAGGGATTTGCCCACCTTGTGGAAGGTGTTCTGGATGATATAAGAAGCGGGCGCATCATGTTCGACAAAAAAGCGGCGGACATTATACTCTCCGTGGTGAGCGATATAAGGGAGATGCTCAGAGGCCTCACAAAAGACGGGATGACTCCCGTTCCCCAGTCTTACCGGACGCTCAAGAAGCTTACCTCAAGCCTTGAGAGCATGAAAAACTCAATGACTGTGGTCAATGAGGAAGTAAAGATTTTTATAAAGCAGCTTGAGCAGTTTATAGAGATTATCAACATTGCCTCCGAGAACGGCGAGATAGATGTAAGGCAGGTGCTCCGCGGAGCAGGCGGCCTGAAAAACGCCGCAAAATTCATCGGTTTTGATGATTTGTACATAATCGCGGAGGATCTGGAGAAATGCATTAAGGACTCAAAGCCCTTTGATTCCCATATGGAAAGGATTCTCCGGTACCTTGACGAGCTCAAATCGCCCCCCAGAATGCTTGGGGAGCTCCTTGTCCGTGAAGGCAAAATCACGGAGGATGATATTCAGGATGCTTTGAGCAAGCAGAAAAAGCTCGGGGATATTCTTGTCGAGGAAGGCAAGCTCGCAAAGGATGAGCTGGACAAGGCACTGAGAAAACAGGAAGTTATGAAAGCTGTCGCGGACACCGCAAGGGAAGGGACAGCATCCTCCGCCAAACAGCAGACGGCGGGACTTCCTCAGCAGGATGCCGGCAGCCAGACCATGAAAGTCGAGCAGGAGAAAATAGACAAATTCACCAATACAATAGGTGAGCTTGTCGTTGCTAAGAACGCCAACGAATATCTGATACAGAAAATAGCCAGAGAATATGACCTTCCTTCCTCACTTATTAAGGAACTGAAGGACAACGCAAATCTCATAGCAAGAATTTCACAGGATCTTCAGAGGGATATACTTTCTCTCAGAATGATTCCCATAAAGCAGGTTTTCAATAAATTCCCCAGAGTCGTGAGGGATATATCAAGAAAGCAGAACAAGCAGATTGATATGCGCATCATCGGCGAGGATACGGAGATTGACAAAAAAGTGGCGGATCTGCTGAGCGATCCCCTCGTGCACCTTCTCCGCAATTCCTGCGATCACGGCATAGAAACTCCAGAAGAAAGACAGAAGTCCGGCAAAACCCCTGTGGGAACAGTAATTCTGAAAGCCTATCAGGAAGGAAGCTTTGTCTACATCGAAGTCATTGACGACGGCAAAGGGATAAACACTGTCAGGGTCAGGGAAAAAGCCGTTTCAAACAGGCTGATCAGCGCCGATTCGGAACTCAGCGAGAAGGAGATAATGCAGCTTATTCTCGAACCGGGGTTCTCCACCGCTGAAAAGGTTACTGACATTTCAGGGCGCGGAGTGGGGATGGATGTGGTTAAAACCAGCGTAGTCAACCTCGGCGGCTTTGTGGATATACAGTCCACAATGGGCGAAGGTTCAAGGTTTGTGCTTAAAATACCTGTAACCATAGGTGTTTCAACAGCTCTCCTCGTTAAGCTCAGCTCAGTTATTTACGCTATACCCATAGAAAACGTGGCGGAGACAATCAAGCTGCCCAAAGATAAAATCAAGGATCTTCACTATGGTCTTGCTGTTCATTACAGGGGGATGGTGCTGCCGCTTTACAGTATGAAAGGGCTTCTGGAGGAAGACCCCGGAGAGCTGCCAGAAGAGGTCAGCATAGTTATTACCAACACCGACATGGGAAAAGTCGGTCTTATGGTGGATGAACTTATAAACCGCATTGATATAGCCATCAAGCCGGTTCCTGAATATTTTTCACATCTCTCTTATGTCGGCGGGATCACAATTCTGGGAGACGGTCAGGCGGTTTTGGTTCTCAATACTAACAAGCTTATATAGACTGCGGAGAACCTATGAAAATTTTTATTATCGATGACAACGGGCTGCACCTGAAGATGTGCAACTTTATTCTTACCAAGATGGAGCACACTGTATATATATTCGATTCAATAAAGAAATTGGATGATTTTACTCTTCAAAATGAAGTAATACCCGATATATTATTCATAGATTACAGGCTCGGACCGTCAGAAACCGGTCTTGACGTTCTGGACAGGGTAAAAAATAAATACAAATGGAAATCGGCAAAGTGCATCGCCTTTACTGCGGATGTTTCAGAGGCGCAGCACCTCAGGGTAAGCGGGTTTGACAATGTGATACTCAAGCCTGTGACTGAAAATATGCTGAAGGAAATTGTGGGAAAATATTCCAGATGACCCATCTTAACGAGCTGAAGAACGAACTTACTGATTATTTTGTGGAAATTGTTGATATCATCAACAGGCTGATGGAACTCAGGGGAAGCAGTTTTGAGAGTATGCTTGAGATAAACTCATTCCTTGAAAAATCCGCCAAAGGCTTTGCGGATGACACTGCGGTTCTTATATCAAAAATATCCGATGATCTCAACAAGAAGATAGTGAGTATTGATATTAAGACCATGAAGGATGATATTCATCAGGCTTCCGGAACGTTTCTCAAAATAACAGACGATCTTGAGCTGCTGTCTTACAACACAATATGCACAACCATGTCTCTCGGTGCGAAAGGAGCCACAATCGCCCATATAAGCAAGGAGATAAAGAAAAACTCAACCGTGGCCAAAGGGCTTCTGGAAGAGATCTCGACCACATTCGCAAGCATCTATGACGATTTCAGAGAGATAAACACCACTTTCACCGAAAACAGCTCAAAAGTGGAGATGATGGCGGAGGATACTGAGAATGAAGAGGTTCCGCTGGAAGTCACTTCCGACATCTCGCGGCTCATTGAGTGCAGCCAGTTTCATGATATCATCATTCAGGAAATAGACGCCATAAGCAACGCGATGATCGAATGTTCCGAAGGCGATGCTTTCTGCCTCGGCAGAAGCTACGGGGTGCATGAACTGGCCATTGCGAAAATGGAAGAGGTTCAGGCAAAAACCACTGAGATCTTTGAGGAGATCAAAGAGGTTATAAAGGAATTTCTCTACCATATAAACACGGATATCCAGAACATTGTGGGGCGGGCAAACATTGTAAAAATGGAGTTTGAGCAGGCCCGTGAATACAGCAATTCCATTGAATCCATAGTCGGCGGGCTGATCAAAATGATTAAGCTCACCGAAAAAGAGCTTAAAAACGCCGAAAACGGCATAACTTCACTGAGAAAATTCGGCAAATCATTCCGCAATCTTGTGGTTATAACCGCTGTGGAGGTAGCCAGAATAGGCGACACCAGCCTTGAAAGCGTGGTTGTTTCCATGAGCGAGACGGAGCGCATACTGATGAGCCTTGTGGATAAGCTGTCTGTGAGTCTTAAACTCTGGGGAGAGCTTAAAAGCGGTTTCGCCGGAGTTCTGAAGGACGCGGATATTAATATAAACAGGCTGAGAGAGCTCCATTCAGAAAACCATATACAGGATCTGATGAAAAAATCAGCCGAGCTGGACAGTGAGCTTACTCATTTCAGAGGCAAATTCTCCGGCGATGAGTTTATGGAGCACCTGAACGGCGGACTTGTTAAAATTAACCGTTCGTTCAGCAATATAGAAGGTTATTTTCACAAGAATTTCGAGGCGCTCAAGCGCAGAATCCCCCCGTCAATGTATTCCGACCCGGATTTTGAGGCAGGACGCTCCTCCGCCGAAATTATAGATATAATGGCGCACGAGAACGACCACTCCTCCATAGATTTTTTCTAACTCCTGTTTCCGCAGGTTGCGCACCCGGGGCTGCGTTTCAGTTCAATGTGTCTGGTTCTGTTGTCTGCCATGTCCATGTGGAACATTCTGCTGCCCAGCGGCTCGCCGAAGCCGGTTATAAGCTTGACAGCCTCGATAGCAGCCAGACATCCTATTGTCCCTGAAACAGCGCCGAGAACGCCGAATCCGAACTCCTGCCAGTCATCCACATCTTTTTCCACCATGCAGTCAAGGCAGGCGGTTTTTCCGGGGGTTACAGTGAAAAGATAGCCCGTCATTCCGTCCATTGCGGCTTCTATCATAGGGATATTCCCGCTCACACATGCCCTGTTGAGGTTTTTGCGTTCATAGAAAGTCGGTCTGGCGGATACTGCGGCCTGACAGCCTTTTATGAGCTCTGGCGTGTTCTCCGGCAGGAGACGCACATTGTGCAGTTCCAGTTCCATATCCGGATTAAGCTTTCTGAAAGATTCAGCGGCGATGTCCACCCTCGGTTCGCCAATTCGCGCGCAGTCCATGAGTATCTGGCGGTTCATGTTGGTTTCCGTGAGGTTGCCGTAGTGAGCAATGACAAGCCTGCCTATCCCCGCCATAGCCAGATAAGCCGCGGCAGTTCCGCCCAGACCGCCTATTCCGCCAATGAAAACGCTGGCGTCTTTCAGTTTTATCTGCGCTTCCTCTCCGAAATTGTCCATTATCATCTGTCTTTTATATCTTTTGAAATAATTTTCCATTTTGCCTCCGGAAGAAAATTTTACAGCAATAACCACACAGGGGCAACCCTGCTTATGCGGCACAAAAATGTCCGAATTTCTGTTCGGGATTATCAATATGGATGTAATATTTATTCCAAGCTATAACTTATTGATAACAATGATTAATTAAATATAATGTAAAAAACTGTGATAAGAAATAAAAAAAATATGAAAATTCTGATTGAACTATTATAGAAGTGATCTATCTTTACAATATAAACAGACTTTTCCGCGGGTAAAACCGCATATTTCCCCTGTAGGTTATATTATGGAATAGCAGGCCGCAAGGCCTGCTTTTCATTTTTAGTCCCTTATCTTTTTTGCTCTGAATTTTGTTCCAAGAGGAGTGTCAAGAAGCTCTATCCCTTTTGCTGAGAGAGATTTGCGTATCTCGTCCGCACGCTCAAAGTTCTTCTCCTTTCTTGCGCTCTGTCTTTCCTCAATCATCTGCTCAAGCTCGCCTAACGGTATCTCAAGATTAGCCTTAAACCATTCCTCAGGAGTTTTCACTATGACTCCGAGCACTTCCTGAACTGTTCCGAAAACTTTTTCCGCAGTTTTGCGCAGAGCCTCCAGCGAATCCTTGTCCGGCTTTTCGGCGAGTATTTTGTTTATTTTTCTGACGGCTTCAAATATGGCGGCTAAAGCCACGGGAGTATTGAAATCATCATTCATGGCGCGTTCAAATTCCGCCAGAAATTCGCCGGCGGCAGTCTCAGCATCGCTGACAGCGTTTACGCCTTTTTTTCCGGCGCTGAAGCCGTTAAGCTCGTCAAGCATTGTGTAAATTCTGTCCAGCGAGCTTTCGGCGTCTTTCAGCTTTTCATCGCTGAAATCAAGGGCGCTTCTGTAGTGCGTGGTGAGGAGAAAGAAGCGGACAATCTCGGGGTCAAACTTTGCCGTGACATCTCTGATAGTGAAGAAGTTGCCGAGGGATTTGGACATCTTCTCCTCATTGATGTTCACAAATCCGTTGTGCATCCAGTAACGGGCAAATTCGCAACCGCATGCCGCTTCAGACTGGGCTATTTCGTTTTCGTGGTGGGGGAAAACAAGGTCTTTGCCTCCGCCGTGTATGTCAAAGGGGAGGCCGAGGATTTTCTCGCTCATTACGCTGCACTCAATGTGCCAGCCCGGCCTGCCGGGTCCCCATGGGCTCTCCCATGAGGGTTCGTTCGGCTTGGAGCTTTTCCAGAGAACGAAGTCATAAGGGTTTTCCTTGCGCTCATTCACTTCGACCCTTGCGCCCGCCGTCATTTCGTCAAGGCGGCGGTGGGAAAGCTTGCCGTATTCGCTGAAGCTTTCCACCCTGTAATACACATCGCCGTCTGAAACATATGCGTGGCCTTTGGCTATGAGGTTTTCGCACATGGCGATCATTTCGGGGATGAAGTCGGTGGCCTTAGGCGCTTTGTCCGGCCTTTTAACATTGAGGGAATCCATATCGGCATCGTGGGCTTCCATGTAGGTTCTGGTGAGTTCGCGCCACTCAGTGCCGGATTCGTTGCTTCTTTTTATGATTTTGTCGTCTATGTCCGTAAAGTTTTTCACGAAGGTGACATCATAGCCGCTGAAGGCAAGGTAACGGCGTATGACATCAAAAACCACTGCGCTTCTGGCGTGGCCTATGTGGCAGAGATCGTAAACAGTGACCCCGCACACGTACATGCCGACTTTTTTGCCGTGAACAGGCTGAAAATTTTCTTTCTCTTTCTTTAATGTATTGAAAACCCTGAGCATTCCATACCTCTCATTAATCAGCGGTAGATGCAGGCCTCAAGAAGCTTTTTGGTGTATTCTTCCTGCGGTCTGCGGATCACTTCTTCCGCTGTTCCTCTTTCCACAATTTTACCCTTGTTCATCACAATGACTTCATCGCAAAGGAATGTTACCACAGCGAGGTCATGGGAAATGAGGACAAGAGTTATATTATTTTCTTTTGTCAGTTTTTTCAACAGGTTCAGTATCTGTGCCTGAACAGAAACATCCAGCGAGCTCACGGGTTCGTCAGCCACAACAATTTCCGGCTCAAGGCTGAGAGCGCGGGCTATCGCTACCCTTTGTCTCTGCCCGCCGGAAAACTCATGGGGAAACCTGTCCAGATGCTCCTTCTCAAGGCCGACCATCTCCATGAGCGCTTCGCACTTTGCTCTTATCTCCGCCTTGGAGAGGGGGGAGTGCGCCGCTATGCCGTCATACATAGCGGAAAAAACGGTCAGCTTGGGGTTCAGGCTGGTGTACGGATCCTGAAAGATCATCTGCACGTTTTTTCTGTATTCCCCGTAATTTTTGCCGAGGGAGCGGATGTCTTCGCCTTTGTAAAGCACTTCGCCTGAGTCGGGGCGGATTATATCGCAGATTATTTTTGCGGTGGTTGTCTTTCCGCTGCCTGATTCACCGACGATTCCGAGGGTTTTTCCGCGCTCAAGGGCGAGGCTTATTCCGTCCGCCGCTCTGAAGCTTGTGCCTGAGCCTGCGAAAAGCCCCTCAAAGGCTGTGTAGATTTTGGTTGCGTTTTTAAGTTCCAGCAGATTCATGATGATATATTACACAAAGAAACGCACAGGGCAAAGGCATTTTCCCCTTTGCGAAAAATCAGTATTCATTTATCATGCCTGAAAGCGGAGGTAGTGAACGGATGGAAAAAATCAATATTGTCTCTGAACTGGAAAACCTGTGCAAAGCTTCAGACACTGTGAGCAAGGGGAGTTCCTTCAGGCCTTTTAAATATTACAAAAGCGTGCAGGGCAGAAATGTTCCCGTCTTCTTTGTGGGGGTTCCCGGGCTGACGGTGGCCATAGTCATGTCCATTCTGCTTGTTATCACTGTGTATCTGGTCACCCTGCCTTTCAATGTGTTCATCTGGGCGGCTCATCTGTTTCTTGCGGCTGTCATAATCCGCTTTGCTCTCAAGGTGGACAAGGCAAAGCAGATCCGCTACATGGTCTCCTGTCTTTGCAGGCAGTCTATTGTTATGCTGGAAAAAGCCAATGAGGACGCAAAACAGCGGGAAAAGCTCGCCGGACAGGCGAAATATCTTCTTGAACGCGCCCACAAATGGGTGGATGAACCCGCCATTCACAAGCAGATTGAAGAACTTAAACCTTATAAAAGCGTGGTGTTCGAGTAGATAAATAAACGCCGTACATCTCACGCGTGCGGCATCTCTCAAATGTTTCTGTCATTCTGAATGAAGTGAAGAATCTCTTATTGATTATACAGGTACTCTTCGCTGCCGCTCTGGTGACGAAGAGCAGAAACGGCTGAACAAACTGAGGCGGTGTTTCCACCGCCTCATATCCGTTAAAGGGTAGGTCCGCCTTTTGTAATTTCGGGGTCCATTCCGTCTTCAAATTTCTTGAAATTTTCCGCGAACTTGGAAGCAAGGTTTCTGTGCATATCATCATATGCCTGCCTGCTTGACCATCCGAAGGAGGGATCAAGAACTTCCGCAGGTACGCCGGGGATAAACTGAGGAATGCCGAATCCGAAAACGGGGTCGGTTTTGAACTCAGTTTTGTTCAGCTCTCCTGTGAGGATGGCTTTTATTATCGCCCTTGTGTACTTGATGGAGAAGCGTTTGCCCACTCCGTAGGGTCCGCCTGTGAGACCTGTGTTAACAAGCCAGCACTGAACGTTTTTCTCTTTGATTTTGTCGCCGAGAAGTTTTGCGTAAACGGACGGGTGCCATACCATGAAAGGCGCGCCGAAGCATGTTGAGAAAACCGCTTTGGGCTCCGTAACCCCTTTTTCCGTACCCGCAACTCTTGCTGTGTAGCCGGAGATGAAGTGGTACATAGCCTGAGGAATGCTGAGCCTTGAAACAGGGGGAAGCACTCCGAACGCATCGTATGTAAGGAAAATTACGTTTTTGGGGTGGCTGCCCTTGCCTGATTCCACAATCTTGGGAAGCTGGCTCAGGGGGTAGGATGCCCTTGTATTTTCCGTAAGGCTGTTATCGTCAAGATCGATCGCTCTTGAAGTCATGTCAACAGCGACGTTCTCAAGGATAGTGCCGAATTTTCTTGTGCATTCGTAGATATCGGGCTCTGCTTCTTTGGAAAGGTTGATAACCTTTGCGTAGCAGCCGCCTTCTATGTTGAAAACGCCGTCACTGTTCCAGCCGTGCTCATCATCGCCGATGAGGTATCTTTCGGGGTCAGTGGAAAGGGTGGTTTTGCCCGTTCCTGAAAGACCGAAGAATACGGCTGTGTCCCCTTCTTCGCCTATGTTGGCGGAGCAGTGCATACTCATTACGCCCTGTTTGGGGAGCAGGTAGTTCATAACGGTGAAGATCGATTTTTTGATCTCTCCCGCGTAGCTTGTACCGCCGATGATGACGATTTTTCTTTTAAAGTTTACAATGATGAAGGTTTCGGAGTTTGTTCCGTCCTCTTCGGGAACCGCATGGAAGCGGGGGCAGTTTACCACCGTGAAGTCGGGTGCGAAGTTTTTAAGAACTTCCTGATCCCTTTCGGTGATGAACATATTTCTCGCAAAAAGGCTGTGCCATGCTGTTTCGGTGATGACGCGCACTTTCAGTCTGGTGTTTGCGTCTGCGCCTGCGTAGCATTCCTGAACGAAAACCTCTTTCGTCTGCAGGTATGATGCCATTTTGCTGAAGAGCTTGTCAAACTGCGCTTCGGTGAACTTTTTGTTATCTTTTGACCAGTAGATGTCGTTGGTCGTAGTAGGCTCATCCACCACGAATTTATCGTTGGGCGAGCGGCCGGTATGGTGTCCGGTTCTGGCTACAACTGGGCCGAGATGAGAGAGGATAGCTTCCTTCCTCATGATAATCTGCTCATAAAGGGCGGGCGTAGGCAGATTCCAGTTTATCCGAGCCAGGTTCCTGAAACCGTACTCCTCAAGTCCGGTGTGTTCGGTTTTCATAAACCCCTCCAAGGTTATTTTGTGGTCTGAAAAAGGCAAACGGATTCTAGCGGATTCCTTGTTTCTGATCTATAGAAAATCGTAATGATTTTGCATTTTTTTGGCATTTTTTTATACCCCTGTGATAAATATTTGACAATCAAGGCTTTTGGATGCTGAAAGGCTTTTAAATTAAGGTATTGATAATGTTAAACCTCTATTATATACTCGCCTGTTACCTAAACAGGCACATGTGTGCATATGTGCCTTTGCTTCTACCCCGGATATATTAATGGACATACACTTTTTTGATACTGCGGATGAAAGTCATATCCGCAGGGAGAAAGAAAAAGCCCGTGAACTGCGGCGCAAACAATGGTGGCGCGGCAAGGTTGATCAGGGCATATGCCACTACTGCGGCAGGAAATTTCCGCCTGAGGAGATAACTATGGATCACGTTGTGCCCATAGCCAGAGGCGGAATGAGCACCAAGGGGAATGTTGTTCCCGCCTGCAAGGAGTGCAACAGCAAAAAGAAGTACCTGCTCCCCCTTGAGTGGGAGGATTATCTCAGCGGATTCAAAGATAAGGAGAACATAGATGACAGGCAGCGAGATCAGAGCTAAGTTTCTTGAATATTTTAAGGAGAAGGGGCATGAAGTTGTGGCTTCGTCCTCTCTCGTTCCCCATAATGACCCCACGCTTCTTTTCGCCAACGCAGGAATGAACCAGTTCAAGGACACCTTCCTCGGGCTGGACGAACGCGCCTACGCCAGAGCGGCCACATGCCAGAAGGTTGTGCGCGCGGGCGGAAAGCACAACGACCTTGAAAACGTTGGCAGAACATCACGCCACCACACTTTCTTTGAAATGCTCGGCAACTTCTCCTTCGGCGATTACTTCAAAGAGGATGCCATAAAATTCGGCTGGGACTTCCTTGTGAACCGTATGGGGCTTCCCGCCGACAAGATGTTCGTATCCATATATCTTGATGACGAGGAAGCGTTTCAGATCTGGCGCGATGTCATCGGCGTAAAGGAAGAAAACATAGAGCGCAGAGGCGAGAAGGACAACTTCTGGTCAATGGGCGATACAGGCCCCTGCGGCCCCTGTTCGGAGATCCATATAGATCAGGGCGAGGGCACAGGCTGCGGCCGTCCCGAGTGCGACCGCAACTGCGACTGCGACCGCCATCTTGAACTCTGGAACCTTGTTTTCATGCAGTTTAACCGCGACGCGGACGGCACTATGACACCGCTTCCCAAACCCAGCATTGACACAGGCATGGGGCTTGAGCGCATAGCCTCGGTTGTTCAGGGCGTTACCAGCAACTACGACACCGACCTTTTTCAGCCAATAATACAGTTCACGGCGGAGCTTGCCGGAGTTAAATACGGCGCAGACAAGGAGAGCGATGTTTCCCTCAGGGTCATTGCTGATCACGCGCGCTCAACCACTTTCCTTATCTCTGACGGTGTTCTCCCCTCAAACGAAGGCAGAGGCTACGTTCTCCGCAGAATAATGAGAAGAGCGATGCGCCACGGCAAAATGCTCGGCTTTGAAGGCACATTCTTTAACAAGGTCTGCGGCTTCGTTGCGGACTTCATGAAGGGGCATTACATCGAGCTTGCGGACAAGAAAAGCTATGTCCAGAAAGTGGTTTCCACAGAGGAAGAGCAGTTCGGCAGAACCCTTGCCATCGGCATGAAGCTTATTGACGAGCTTTTTGTTAAGTATCAGGCTCAGAAACTCATTCCCGGAACAGAAATTTTCAGACTTTACGATACATACGGATTCCCCACGGATCTGCTTACGGATATAGCCGAGGACGCGGGCTTTGAGCTTGATGTCACGGGCTTTAACGCTGAAATGGCCGCCCAGCAGGAAAGGGCGAAAAAGTCATGGGCAGGAAGCGGAGAGGAGAGCGTATCCACCATATACAGGAAACTCAAATCAAAAATCTCATCCGAGTTCGTTGGCTACGAACAGCTTGAAGCGGAAGAAACAGTCAGCGTCATCATAAAGAACGGCGATACCTGCGACATTATAAAAGAAGGTGACGAGGCGGAGATTGTCCTTGAACAGACCCCCTTCTACCCCGAAGGCGGCGGCCAGACCGGCGACAAGGGCGTTATCAGGACTGCCACATCCCTTTTCCGTGTGACTGAAACCAAAAAGTTCGGCGACGGGCTGATTGTTCATCAGGGAGTAATGGAAGTCGGCTCCATAAAAGCGGGCGACAAGGTTTTCGCCGCTGTGGACGAAGAAGCCAGACAGGCAACGGAACGCAACCACACAGCTACGCACCTTCTCCACAAGGCGCTTCAGATGGTGCTTGGGGATCATGTCCGTCAGGCGGGGTCAATGGTTTCTCCGGACAGGCTCCGTTTCGATTTCAGCCACTACACTCAGGTGACAGCGGAAGAGATTGAAAAAATAGAAGAAATAGTCAACAGGCGCATAATGGAGAACAGAGGCGTAAACGCCGCTCTGGAAACCAAGGAAGCCGCCATGAAGAAGGGGGCTATGGCTCTCTTCGGTGAGAAATACGGCGATACTGTGCGCGTTATCGAGGTTCCCGGTTTTTCCGTTGAGCTCTGCGGCGGATGCCACGTTGACAGAACGGGCGACATAGGTCTGTTTAAAATAGTTTCGGAAACCTCCGTAGCCTCCGGCGTGCGCAGGATTGAGGCGCTCACGGGCGCGGGCGCGGTTGAGCATGTCAGCCGCAGCGAAAGAGTGCTGAAAAATGTTTCCCTCACCCTCAAAGCGGGCGTGGAAGGCATAGAAGACAAAATAAGCGAGCTTTACGCCACCATAAAAGAGCAGGAAAAAGAGATCCGCAAGCTCTCCGACAAACTGAACTCCGCCAAAGCGGGCGACATGATGAAGGATGTTGTGGAAGTGAAGGGCGTTAAGCTCCTCGTTTCCCGCATGGACGGCGCTGATGTTGACTCCCTCCGCAATTTTGCGGACACGGCAAGGGATAAGATGGGCTCCGGCGTTGTGGTTGCCGCATCAGCGGACAGCGAAAAAGTTATGTTCCTCTGCGGGGTTACAAAAGACCTCACGGATAAGATAAAAGCAGGCAGCATCATAAAAGAGGTTGCCGCAATAGCAGGCGGAAGCGGCGGCGGAAGGCCGGATATGGCTCAGGCAGGGGGTAAAAACCCCGGCAAGACCGATGCTGCTCTTTCTGCGGTGAAAGGAATTGTTGAAGGAATGCTCGGCTGAGGATATAAAAGAAGCGCTGGCGGGATATAAAAGACGTATCCTGCCGGAAACTTCCGTTAAGGCCGCGGTGCTGATGCCGGTTATTTCAGGCGGATGCGGAGCGGAGATACTTTTCACCAAGCGTCCCGTTATGCTCAATGCTCACGGAGGGGAAGTCTCTTTCCCCGGCGGGGTTTATGAGGCAGGTGACTCGGATCTTGAAGAAACCGCCCTGCGGGAAACCTTCGAGGAAGTGGGCATAAAAAGAGAGCAGATCACGATAATCGGCGCTCTGGATGACCAGCTTTCCAAGGCGGGCTTCCGTGTAACTCCTTTTGTGGGCCTCATAAACAAACCCTTTAACATGACAGTCTCCCCTGATGAAGTGGAGCGGATCTATAAGGTTCCGGTGGCTTATTTCACTGACGCACGCACATCATGGACAGAAAAATGGGTGAGAGAAGGGGAAGCCCGAACCGTGTATTTCCACAGATATGACGATGATATTATCTGGGGACTGACGGCAAAATTTCTGGATAACTTTCTTAGATGTATAAAAGCATTGGACATTTAGACTTTTTTGAACTAACTTATCTTAAAACATTACGGAGGGGGAATCGATGAAGGCCGAACTTGTAAATCCCTTTATTTCTTCAACAATCAGCGTTTTCGACACTATGGTCGGACTTGAGGTTAAAAAAGGGGATCTTTACATAAAGTCGGACGAACGGCTCTACTATGACATCTCAGGCGCCATAGGCGTTGTTGGCGATTTCATAGGCTTCGTCTCCATCAGCTTTCCGGAAGATCTCGCGCTGGAAGTCACCAGCAAGTTCATCGGCGAAACCCTCTCTGAGCTTAACAACGATGCCGGCGATGCAGTGGGCGAACTTATCAACATGATCGCAGGCAGCACAAAGAAGCATTTTTCAGACAAAGGCAGAAGATTCAACATATCCGTCCCCAACGTAATCGTCGGCAAAGGGCACACCATTCAGCGCCCCGCCAACCTTATCTGCATCGGCGTGAAGTTTCATCTCAATGATAAAACTTTTGTTCTTGAAGTCGCACTGAAAGAAAAAGCATAGTCAGTGCAGTGTCATTCTAAGGCAAGACCGAGGAATTCCTCGCTCGTTTTTTGATAAAATCTAATTTTACTCTGCCCTCAATCTTTGCTGTTTTGTATTTTCTCTTTGTTTTTATGCTATAATGAGCAAAACAGCGGAGGTTCATTATGGAGCTTGATAAACTTCTTGCAGAGCTTGAGGAATTCGGAAGCAGAAACGATTCGTCCCAAACTGAAAGATCTCAAAAAATGCTTAATATCACAAAAGATACCGGTGAGTTCCTCACAGTTTTCATCAAAGCTGCAAAATCAAGAAGCATCCTTGAAATAGGCACATCAAACGGGTACTCAACCATATGGCTTGCCATAGGAGCTGTGTACACCGGCGGCAGAATAACCACAGTTGACTTTTCCGAAGTTAAAGCTGAAATGGCGAAGACAAATTTTGAAAAGGCGGGCTTAACGGCATTGATTGAGCAGGTTGTTGATGATGCGGGAAATTTTTTGAAGAATGCCCAGTCGGATACTTATGATTTTATTTTTCTTGACTCGCAAAGGTCTGCCTACACTTCCTGGCTTCCGGATATAAAAAGGATTCTCAGGAGAGGGGGTTCTCTGGTGGTTGACAATGCTTTATCCCATAAAGACGAGATGGATGCTTTTATCTCTGCGGTAAATAAGGATTCTGATTTCACAACATGCCTCCTCACTGTCGGTAACGGGCAGTATGTTGCAGTGCTGGAGTAGTTTTTCATAAAATTTTATATTTTTTTTTATCATTAATAAGCGGAATTTCAGGTTGAGCTTTCTTTCTTATTAATTTTTATCCTTGATTTTGCCTTAATCTTCTTTTCCTTGGAAAATTTTACATTTTTTTTTCAGGCATTATGAACCAAAGAAGCTGATCAGCGGCATGAAACCCGCTCTGATCTTATATTGTTTTCAAAGTAATCTCCTTGTGTTAACATCATTTTAGTGTTTATGCGCGGGACGGGTGTATTTTGTCCGCGTCTTATTAACTTGATGTAACGGGGTGTTTTATGAACAGTTTTTCGGCTATTTCCTGCCTCACCAGAAATGACCTTGCCAAATACAAAGGAACCCAGTTTGACCAAAGACATAAAAAAGTTTTCGCCGAATACAAAGGCACGCCTTTTTATGAATTTGCCAAGGTTCTGATGAGCCACCTGCCGCAGAACTTTGTGGGCTTTCTTTCAGACGAGGACATGACCGGGCTGTACAAGCACCTTTTCTCAAAGCTTGAAGGAAGAAAAAAGAAAAAGATCGCCGTCAGTGCGGATCTGACAGAGGAACTGCCCTTCTTCATAGGAAATTTCTGCATCTTTTCCATCGTCACCGACGACAGACCCTTCATTTTTGACTCCCTCTGGGAGTACCTGCAAAACATCCGTGAACATAAAATATTCGTGATACACCCCATCTTCGGCATTGAAAGAGGCAGAAACGGAGAGATTCTCAAAATAAGCGAGTCCCGCCTCGGGGTGAGCAACGAATCCTTCGTGGTGATTTTTCTTGAAGGGCTGAACAGAAACGAAGTCTCCGATATTAAAAAAGAAATCACCTCAATATATGAAAACGTGGCCGCCGCCGTGGACGATTTTCCCAAAATGAAAGAGGCAATGAGCGCTCTTTTCATGGAATACCGCGAGCGCAGCGGCGATGTGGCTAAGTTCATTCAGTGGCTGATGGATGAAAACTTCATCTGTCAGGGAACCCGAATCGTGGAAATTGACGAATCCAAGGACTTTAAATCATTCTCGGATACAGGCGTGTTCACCCTTATGGGGCAGGACCCGAACTATGCGCTCCTTGCCCGCTCTGTGAAGGACGGCAGGCTCAACACTGTGGACGGCTATCCGGTTATTGTGGACAAGGCTGTCGGCATAAGCAAGGTCAAGCGCCGCACCAACTTTGACAGAGTAATGTTTGTGGACAGGCAGGGGACAAAAATCCGCCTCTTTTATCTTGCGGGGCTTTTCTCCAGCAAGGCGCACAAGTGCCCGCCTTATGAAATAAGCATTCTGAGGGACAAGATCAAGGCCACCCTTGATTATTTTGACTTTGTCACCGGATCCCATGATTATAAATGGATACGGGATATTCTGGATGAATACCCCAAGATAGAGATTTTCAACCTTTCAAGCCGTGCCCTGACGGAGCTTCTTGAACTTATCCTCACCATGCAGGGAGCTAACCAGATCCGCATCTCCTACCATGACTTCCGCCCGCTGAAAAACCTTATCTTCTTTATGGCTATGCCCCTTTCCCGCTATTCATCCGAGCTTGTGATGAGCATTAAGAACTTTCTTGAGGAATACTTCGGCGGCAGAATGATGGATATCTCCATCCGCGAGGATCAGCACAAACGCAGCTTCCTACACTTCCATATGATGCTTAATGATACTGACGTGCTTGACAATATAGATGAAAAAGAGCTCAAAAACAGCATAACCTCCATGCTCAAGGACTGGGATTCTGCATTGTATGAAGTTCTGCGGGACAGACTGGGGCAGGAGTGCGATGAAGTTTTTGCCGGCTTCGAGTCATACTTCAGCGAGGCTTACAAAAGCAAAAATACGCCAGAGGACGCTTTTCTCGATATAGTTCGCATACGCAGACAGGATGAAAACTCCTCCCTGCTTCATTTCAGCGGGGGAAAGGCAGTTCTGAGGATATATTCCAAAAGCCGCCTCCTTCTCACAGAGCTTATGCCTATCATAGACAACCTTGGCCTGAATGTTTACGAGCAGGACATTTTCGAGCCCACGGCAGACGGACACGGGCTTTATGTAAATGTGGTTTACCTTACAAATATAGACGATCCGGGAGGCTTCACAGAGACTTACAAGGTGATTCTGCCGGAACTGATAACAGCGGTAATCGCCGGACGGGCGGAGAACGACAGGCTCAATTCTCTCTGCGTAACAAGAAAGCTCACATGGCGCCAGACGGATATACTCCGCACCTTTGTTTATTTCGCCAAGCAGATAGAGAGCAGCTTCCTGATAAAATCGCTCATGTCCGCGCTTATTAACAACGCTGAGATAGCCGAGAAGCTGGTTAATTTCTTTGAGCTCAAGTTTGATCCTGATAATAAGAAAACCTCCACTGCGGAGATAGAACAGGATATCCTCAGCCTTATTGAAGGAGTTATCTCCGTGAGCGAGGATAAGGCGCTTCGTTACTTCATGCGGATTGTTCAGGGCACTGTGCGCACGAACTACTTCATGCAGCCCATGCGTGACTATATCTCGATTAAGGTGAAAAGCCGCGAGATGCCCATCATCGCGGAACCCAGACCTATGTTTGAGGTTTATGTCCACAGCGCAGAGATGGAAGGGGTGCACCTCAGAGGAGGCAAGGTAGCCAGAGGCGGAATCCGCTTCAGCGACCGTAATGACGACTTCCGCACGGAGATTCTGGGGCTTGTGAAAACCCAGATGGTTAAAAACTCAGTGATTGTTCCGGTGGGCTCGAAGGGCGGATTCATAGTGAAAAAACGCTTTAAGGACAGAGAGCAGGACAGAGCCAACACGATAAAACAGTACAGCACGCTGATTAAAGGTCTGCTTGACATAACCGACAACTACAAAGGAAACAAGATAGTTCACCCCAGCAGGGTGCGCATGTATGACGAGAGCGATCCTTACCTCGTTGTTGCGGCGGACAAGGGCACGGCCACTTTCAGCGACATTGCAAACGGAATATCCGTAAGCTACGGTTTCTGGCTCGGCGATGCCTTCGCCTCCGGCGGCAGCGTGGGTTATGACCATAAAAAAGTGGGAATCACCGCCAAGGGCGCATGGGAGAATGTTAAGAGGCATTTCCGCGAACTCGGCAAGGATATACAGAAAGAGGAGTTCACCGCGATAGGCATAGGCGACATGGCGGGTGACGTTTTCGGAAACGGAATGCTGCTTTCAACCAAGATAAGGCTTCTGGCCGCTTTCAATCACATGCACATATTCCTTGATCCTGCGCCTGATGCCGAAAAGAGCTACGCCGAAAGGCAGAGGCTTTTCAAAAATCCCTCACTCACATGGAGGGACTACAACACCGAGCTCATATCAAAGGGCGGCGGCGTGTTCGACAGAACTGCAAAGCGCATTGAGCTTTCCCCTGAAGTGCGGATGATGCTCGGATGCAGTGAAACCGTTGTCACCGGAGCGGAGCTTATAAGGCTTATCCTCAAGGCGGAGACGGAACTGCTCTGGAACGGCGGCATAGGAACATATTTCAAGGCATCGGGCGAAACAGACAGGGACGTGGGCGATTCCACGAATGACGATGTGCGTGTGAATGCCGGCGAGCTCAGGGCAAAAGTAGCCGGAGAGGGCGGAAACCTCGGCTTCACTCAGGCAGCGAGGATAGAGTTCGCGGAAAACGGCGGACACATATACACCGACGCTCTGGACAACTCCGGCGGAGTTGACATGTCTGATCATGAGGTAAACCTCAAGATCATCTTCAATTATCTTGTGGAAACAAAAACCATTAAGGATATGAAGGAGCGCAACGCATACATCAAAAAGCTCACCTCCTCCGTGACCGATCTGGTGCTTGCCACGAACTACAGCCAGTCAATGGCGGTGAGCTGCGACCTGATACGCTATGCCTCAAACCCCGTGACATTCCGTGAGGCGGCGAAACACCTTAAAAGTGAAGGCCTGCTTGATTTCCGCATTGAAAAGCTCGCTTTCCCCAGCAAGGACAAAAACGCAACTGCTCCGGAGCTTGCGGTGCTTCTGGCTTACATGAAAATATACCTCTACAACAATGTGGAAAACACTCTGAATCTTGATAATCCGCTTGTGAGGAAGGAATATCTGAACTACTACCCCGGGGATATGGTGGAAAAATTCGGCGATAAGCTTTTCAGCCACAAGCTTTTCAGGCAGATAGCCGCCACTGTGACGGTAAACAGGGCTCTGAACCAGACGGGCATTTCCTTCTTCTATGAACTGATGAAAGGGACGAACAGGCCGCTGAACGAGATACTGGAGTGCTATCTCCTCGCGGAAGAGATAGTCGGCTGCCGCAGACTCAGGGACGAGATATGCGCCCTTGACGGAAAAGCGGATGCAGAGACCCAGTACAGGGCGCTCATCGAGCTTGACAAAACCCTGAAAGTCGCCGTTGAGTGGCTGATAGATCAGCGCAATATGAACCTTTACAAAAAGAAGGGTGACGTTCTCGGCGAGATACTCCCCCTTGTCACCAAATACATGACCTCAGGCATGAAGGAAAAATACAATGCCATGATTGAGGAATTCAAAAACGGCGGTCTGCCCGGCTCCCTTGCGACTGCTGTGTGCGTTGTGCGTTATTCCAAGCCGGCGTTTGATGTTTTCCGCATAACGGCGGAAACAGGCGCCGATGTTAAGGATGTTCTCAGGCGTTATTATGAAATCGGCGGCAGGTTCGGAATAAACATGCTCACCCTCAAGATGAAGCATATCAGAATCAGGGATGAGTGGGAGCGCATAAACCGTGACGGACTTCTGCTTAAACTCAAAAAAATCCAGATGAACCTTGCCTTCGCCTACAGCGCGGGGAACAAGGGGTGGTTTAAAAATCTGCTTGACACTGAAAAGCACTTTGTAGAAAACTATGATAAGTTTATGGATTCAGCCGCAAAGGACGAAATAGACTCACTCGTTCCGTTTAATGTGATGATTGAGTCCTTCGCCAATGTGGCTGAAAAATACGGAGCGGGTGGATGAAAAAAATCCTCTTCTTGCTGATAATTTATATAATTTCGGGGGTGCGGGTGCTTGCCGCGGTGGATACAGTAAGTTTTGATAACGGCGTTAAAATGGTTTACAGAAACATTCCCTCAACAGGGGTTGTTTCCGTGCATGTATGGATGAAGACCGGTTCCGTGAATGAAGACGCGGAGAACAACGGCATATCCCATTTCCTTGAGCATATGGTTTTCAAGGGAACGGCCTCTTACGCTCCCGGAGCAATAGACGAAGTGGTGGAGAGCGCCGGAGGAAGCATGAACGCCGCCACGAGCAAGGATTACACCTTTTACCACATAACGCTCCCCGTATATAACGCGGAAACCGCCTATAAGGTTCTCAGCGAGATGCTTTTTGACGCGAAGTTCATACCGGAGGAGATAGAGAAGGAAAAGCCCGTTGTGGTGCAGGAGATCAAACGCAAGTTTGACAAACCGACCTACGACATGTGGTCATATCTGTACGAGGCTCTTTTCAGGGGCTCTCCTTATGAGATGGAGGTAATAGGCACGGAGGAAACTGTGAACTCCTTCACCCGCGACACCCTCGTTGACTACTACGGCAGATACTACCACCCGCAGAACATGACCCTTGTTGTTGCGGGCGACATAGACAGAGAAACGGCGGAAGCCCTTGGGCGGAAGTATTTCAGCAAAACCAAAGACGGACGGGGCAAACGCTATGAAGGCAGCGCGCAGAAGATCTACTCCGAAATTCACAGAAAGGATTTCCGCCGTCAGGTGGTTCAGGAAACAGGGGTCATAGCCTTTCCCGCCGCCGCGCTGAATGAGAAGGATATATTCGCCTATGAGGTTCTGGGTGAGATCCTCTCCGGCGGAGAACACTCCGTCCTGAGCACAATAATCAAGAACGAACTGAGACTGGCAAGCTCCATAAACGCCGGCTATCTCGGGATGAAGCACGGCGGTTCCTTTATTTTCACATACACCTGCCCGGTCGGGAACAGTGAGAAGGTTAAGGACGCGGTTCTGAAAATTGCGGCGTCAATAGATAAATTTGTCGATCAGAAGAGCCTTGAAAAATGCGAGAACAGGCTGAAAAGCCAGATAGCTTTTCAAAGGGAGCGCGCTTCAAGCGAGGCGCGGGACATAGGCTATTCCTATACTCTTGACATTCCCGGATATTATCATAATTTTCTTAATAAGATGAGCGGCATGAAACCTGAGGAGATCACATCCCTTGCCGCCGGAATATTCTCCCGCCCATACATTGATTTACGGACACTGCCGGAAGAAAGCGGGAAAAAAGAGGATTAATGCGGGATTTTGAACTGAGGGGCATGGGGAAGTATACTGACGCTTTCCGTGATTTTTTTACCGGAAATAAAAGCGGTACTGTGCTTGTCTCCGGCAAAGGAGGCTCCGGCAAGAGCGAGGTTCTCTCCGCTCTGAGACTTATGCCCGAAACAGCAGAACCGTCAACAGTTTCCGCTTTCATGGATTTTTCCCTCGAAGTGAACACCGACTGCGAACTGGGGCTGCTTGCCCTCCGCAACGAACTCATAAGGCATTATAAAATCAATTTCAGCTTCTTTGATGTGGCTTACGCCCTGTATCTGGTGCGCACCAACCCGAATAAGAAGCTTGACCGCGATCTTGATTTATACACCAACAGCAAAATAATCAACGAGGTTCTGGGAGTTGCCGGAGCAAAAGGGAGCGAGTTTGTAAACAAGCTCTATTTTACGGTTGAAAGAGGCAAACCCGCAGTCACCGAATGGTGGAAGAATGACGGCGGAACGGAGCTGAACAGGCTCATGGAGGAAACTCCCGAAGCTGTCCGCAAAAACCTCATTAACCAGTGGGCCAAAGACCTGAATCTTGCCCTTAACGGCAGAAAATGCATCATAACAATAGATTCCTTTGAAAACATATACGGCGAGGACGGCTCCGGCAGGAAACACGGAACGGACAAATGGGTGAAGGAACTTATGGCTCTTCTGCCCGGGGTGGTTTTTGTGCTTTCCGGAAGGGAGCTGCCCGAGTGGGCGGAGAACGAAGCCCCCAAAAATCTTCTCGTGCTTGAAAACGGCGCTTTTGACAGGGAAAACACAGCCTATCTTCTTGAGCATTACGATATTAAAGATAAAAAAGTGTGTGACGCCGTTTTTGCTTCCGCAAGGGGCGAAAAACTGCTCACCACGCTTCTTGCGGCGGGTCTCTCCGCTGTTAAGAAGGAGACGAAGAAGGAGCCTGCGCCTGATCAGGTCGAATACGGCGCAAAAGAGATAATGCTTTTCTACAACGCCTCGTCAGAGGGGCGCGAAGGGGATATGGCACGCCTTCTCTCCGTCTGCCGCTGTTTTAATAAAGAGGTTTTTGAATACCTTGTTTATGAGTTCCTGCCCGAAGGGGTCAGCTTCACCTTCAGCGACTACTGTATGCTTCCGTCTGTCAGCCCGAACATCGGCCATGACTGTGCCGCGCTCAGGAAACCTTTCAGGCAGGAGATTTACACTTCCCTCAACAGCGACCAGAAAGACAATGTGCATTACTCTCTTTTTAACTTTTATCTCAAAAAGATAGACAGGGAAAAAGGCTCGTTTAAAACCTACGGCTTTTACCTGAATTTCCGTGAATGCTTCTACCACGCCAAGGCCGCACTGGATGGAGAAGGTTTTGTGGACTGGTTCATGGATTCTCACGCCAGATACTTCTCCAATGACAAAATGGGCTTCTGGATTAACCTCCACAGCGATGTTGTTGAGTACCTGAAGGGCTTGATGGGGCTTATAAATCCCTACACTGCCCTCTGCATGGAAAAGCTGGCGCAGATGTATGTGAATGTGGAGGATTACGGCAGGGCGGAACCGCTCCTCAAGCGGATGGTAAACATCCGTGAAAAGCTGGGCGGTGCGGAAAGTCAGGATACGGTGCGCAGCCGCAACAGGCTTGCCTCAATGTATTCCGCCAAGGGGGACTATCAGTCCGCCATGGAGATGATGAGTAAGAACGCCGAGATAAAATCACGCACGGAAGGACCCGATCACCCCGAAACCCTTCGGTATCTCCAGAAGCTTGCGCTTCTTGCCATGAAAAATAAGGACTTTAAAACAGCGGCGGATATAGGCGAACGCTCTCTCCGCCTGCATTTACAGAGGCTCGGCAGGGAAAATCCCGAAACAGTGAAGGCGATGAGCGAACTGGCCGCCATAAGCGAAATGGCGGGCGATTTTGAACGCGCATGCGAACTGTTTAAAGAAGTCCTTGAAATCAGAGAAAAAGCCCTCGGCGGCAGCCATCCTGAAACAGCCAGAAGTTTAAGCCAGCTTGCCTTTTATTTTTACAGAAGGGGCGAGTATGATTCAGCGGAACCGCTTTTTTACAGAGCGCTTGAAGCCAAGGAGGCGCAGCTCGGGCACAGCCATCCGCTAATAGCCTCCTACTGCAACAACCTTGCTTACATATACTACTGCCGTGAAAAATATGACAGGGCAGAGGCAATGTATGAAAAATCACTGAAAATAAAAGAGAAAAATTTCGGAGCCTCCCACCCCTCCACCCTTACCGGTGTCGCGAACCTTGCGGCGCTCAAGTTCAGGAAAGGAGAGATAGATGAGGCGGAAGCCCTTTTCCGCAAGGTTCTGGAGCAGAGCGTAAACACGTTCGGCGAAAAATCCGCGGAGACCGCCGCGGACATGGCTAACCTTGCTTATGTGATTTCCCGCAAAGGTGATTTGAGCGAAGCCGAAGCCCTGTGCAGAAACGCGCTGAATATAAGAGAGGATGATGATCCTCAGGATATGGCCGTCAGCCTGAACAACCTCGGCGATGTTCTTTTCAGGAAAGGGGAAGTGGATGAGGCGTCGGAAGTTCTGGAAAAGGCCTATACCGCTGCCGAGTCATCTCTGGGCAATTCTCATCCGGTTGTGAGACGAATTCTGAACAACCTTGAAAAGGTGAGAGACAGAATACACTAGGCAAATCTGCCGATGTAGCTTTCTATGTCGAATTTGCGTTTAAGCCCTGCAAAATTCATGTAGCGCACTTTGCCGAAAACTGCCCGTTCCTGCCACGGTCTGTCATGCTTGCCGAAGCACCATAAAACTCCCGCAAAGCCGTTCGGATCCCGCCCGTCAAGGCTGTATCTGTCATTCAGCGTGATTGCGGTTCTGTATGCCTCTTCCGGTGATGCTGTCCACTCAATTATCTTCTTGCCCCAGTACATGCGCATGTAGCCGTGCATCTTTCCCGTTAGAGTCATTTCCCTCTGCGCCGTGTTCCATGCCGGATCGTGGGTTTGTGCGTTTTCAAGCTCTTCGAATGTATAAGTGTATGGTCTTGCGTCATTTCTGTGTTCATCAAGCGTCTGCACAGCCCAGGGGTGCAGGGGGCTGAGGCTGTCATACTCAGGGTTGAAGTTCACCATGTTCATGGCGAGTTCCCGCCTGATTATCAGCTCCTCCAGAAATGAGGCGGATTTGGGATGCTCCTTTACTGCGAGGGCTATTTCAATTGCCGATATATTTCCGAAGTGGAGATAAGGGCTCAGCCCGCTCTGTCCGTCTTCGGCTGGGTCATTGCGGATTTCATCGTATGTTTCCAGCTTATCATTGATGAAGGTTTTAAGCCTTTGAGCCGCTTCATCCTCTCCGCCTCTGAATGCGGAGACGGGGGTAACTGTTCTGTCAATGTCCAGTGAGTTGATGTCAGGCTCAATACTTTCAAAGTTCGGTCTGAAATCCTTGATAGATAAGTCCCTCTGCTCAAGGGGAACGAGGAACTTCTCAAGCTGTTTTGTTATTTTCGGCCTGATGGTGTAGGCGGCGAATTCCTCTTTGCCGCTTGCCGTTTCCACCGGAACCACGGCATCGCTCTCCACCTGAACCACGGAACAGGGTGCATTTCTGCCTATCTGCCGCCGCCACTCTTTCTGAATGCGCAGGTATCCTCTGTCCATTACGATCATTTCAGCATTGCGGGCGAGCTTAACCACTTCCTCCGGCGGGTTCCCCTTGCGGAAGATCAGGCTGATTCCCCGCTGTTTCAGGTTTTTCTCCAGCCTTTTCAGACCCTCAAGCATGAATGTGTAATGACGCAGGTTTGCCCCCGGAAATCCGTCAGTTATCACAAAACAGGCAAACAGCGGCAGTCTGAGCTCATTGGCCTGTCTTACGGCGAACTCGAGGGCGTGGTTAAACCTTGTTCTCTGCGCCTGCTGAACCCAGAGGAGAATGTACTTTCCGCCCGCGGAGGGCTTATTCAGGCTGACAATCCTTTCGCCCTGTATCATCATTTCACCTATAAACAGTTGCCGTATTTTATTTTATAATGATACTATAATCACCCCCCAATTAAAAGCGCACGCATATGCAAAGGAGCAGTTATGTTCAGAAAATTCGCCTCGGAAAATATAGTTCTTTTTGACGGAGCCATGGGCACGTCCATACAGAATTTTGACATCGGCGAAGATATATGGCAGGGAAAAAGCGGGTGCAGCGAATGGCTTAACATCGCAGCGCCGCATATCATAGAATCTATCCACAAAAGCTATCTGGAAGCAGGAGCCGATGTTGTTGAAACAAACACCTTCGGCGGGACAGAACTTGTAATGCGGGAATACGGCCTTGAGGACATGGTGGACGAGATTAATCTCAGGGGCGCTCAGATTGCGGTAAAGGCCGCACAGGAATACGGAAAATTCGCCGCAGGCTCCATAGGCCCCGGAACAAGGCTTCCCAGCCTCGGACAGATCTCCTTTGACGATATGCACAGGATGTATCTCCGCCAGACAAAAAGCCTCATAGAGGGCGGAGTTGACCTGCTCATAATAGAAACCTGTCAGGATCTGCTTCAGGTTAAGGCGGCTCTCCTCGGCGTATTCGATGCCCTTGGGGAGAAGGTGGCGGATCTGCCCGTAATGGTTTCGGTGACTGTGGAAAGCACAGGCAGTATGCTCATGGGAACCGACCTTTCTGCGGTGTGCACAGTGCTCAGCGGCTACCCGATTCATTCGGTGGGGCTTAACTGCGCCACAGGACCGGACATGATGTTCGGCCCCGTAAAAACAATTTCAGAAAACTGGAACGGCGACATATCCTGCATACCTAATGCGGGTCTGCCGGAAAATATAGGCGGAAAAACGGTTTACAGCATGACTCCGGAAAAGCTTGCCGTTATAGCGGGCGAGCTTATGGATAAATATCCGGTGAATATACTGGGCGGTTGCTGCGGAACAACCCCTGCGCACATAAAGTCTCTGCGCGGGATGATCAGCGGCAAAAAAAGAAGGGAGCCTGTGCGGAAACCGTACACGGGCGTATGCGCCAGCCTTTATACATCCATGCCTCTCAGCCAGAATCCTGCCCCATCTCTCATAGGTGAAAGGGCAAACTCCAACGGGAGCAAGGCCTTCCGAGAACTGCTTCTCGCTGGTGACGCTGACGGGATGCTGTCAGTCGCCAGAAATCAGGAAGGTGAAGGCGCGCATTTCATAGACGCGTGCGTGGCATACGCAGGAAGGAACGAGGCGCATGACATGGGCAGTTTCATCTTTGAGCTTAACAAGACGCTCACCGTTCCCATAGTTATAGATTCCACCGAGCCGCCTGTGATTGAAAAAGCGCTGAAACTCTGCGGCGGAAAACCGGTCATCAACTCCGTAAACTTCGAGGACGGCGGGGAAAAACTGCACATTATCCTGAAAATGATAAAAAGATTTCCCGCGGCCTCAATAGCACTCACCATAGATGAAAAAGGGATGGCAATGACCGCGGCGGAAAAGTTCGCCATAGCAGAAAGGCTCTATAACACATGGAGCGGCGAATACGGGCTTCCGCCGGAGGATATAATAATCGATCCCCTCACATTCTCCATAGGCAGCGGGGACGAGACACTGACCATGGCGGCAGTGGAAACGCTGAACGCCATAAGGATGATAAAAGAGAGGCTGAAAGGCGCTAAAACCGTTCTGGGGCTCAGCAATGTTTCCTTCGGTCTTTCAGCGCAGAGCAGACCCGTCCTCAACTCCGTCTTCCTCCATGAGGCTGTGAAGGCTGGGCTTGACATGGCTATTGTCCATGCGGGCAAGATTCTTCCGCCGGCAATGATAAACGATGAGGACATGAAGCTGAGTTTAGATCTCATCCATGGCAAAGAGGGCGCGCTCACGGCATTTATAAACCATTTTCAGGACAGGACGGCAGTCCAGGACGAACAGGCGGACGCGAACCTTGCTCCATCTGAAAAAATAGGGCGCATGATTCTGCGCGGCGAGAAGAAGGGGCTGAAAGAGGTTCTGGATGCTCTGATGGCGGAGCGTAAACCCATTGATATAATAAACAATCTCATGCTTCCCGCAATGCAGGAAGTGGGCGAGCTTTTCGGGAGCGGCAAAATGCTTCTTCCTTTTGTGCTCCAGTCCGCAGAGGTTATGAAAGAGGGTGTGAAAATCCTCGAACCCTTCATGGAGAAGAATGAGACAGAATCCAAAGGGAAAATTGTTCTCGCAACGGTGAAAGGGGATGTGCACGACATTGGCAAAAACCTTGTGGATATAATACTCTCCAACAACGGCTTCACCGTCTACAATCTTGGGATCAAGGTTCCCGTGGAGGAGATGATCAGAAAAGCCGTTGAGGTGGGAGCGGATGCCATAGGGATGAGCGGACTCCTTGTAAAATCTACGGTTATAATGAAAGAGAACATAGAAGAGCTTAAAAAACACGGTCTGGAGAAGAAGATTCTCCTCGGCGGAGCGGCGCTTACGGAAGGCTTTGTCGCCAATGAATGTGATTCCATAATGCCCGGCAATGTTTTTTACTGCCGTGACGCGTTTGATGCACTCAAGGTTCTGGACGGCAGGGCAGAGGCGAACAAAGCCCCTAAACCCGCCAGAGCGAAGGCCTCATTTGACGCGGTGGAGGAGCAGGCGGAGCCAATAACTTTCGGAGAAATACCGTCAGTGCCTTTTTACGGCAGCAAAATTGTTTTCGATATTGACCCTGCCGGGCCGGAAAAATATCTGAATAAAACGACTCTTTTCACAAACAGATGGTCATATAAAAAGAAAGGGCTGACGGAAGAGGAGTTCGACCGCCTCATAATGGAAACCGCCCTCCCTGAATACAGGGAGATTTACGGCAACGCCATTGCAAAGGGGCTCCTGAACCCTGCGGTCTCCTACGGATATTTCCCCTGCCATGCGGACGGAGATTATCTGGTTATTTACGATGCAGATAAAAAGACGGAGAAAACCCGCTTTCTCCTCCCCCGCCAGACCAAGGGCGCTAAGCTCTGCCTTGCGGATTATTTCCTGCCCAAGGAAAAGGGGTTTGATGTTGTCGGGCTCAGCCTTGTCACCATAGGCAAAAAACCAGAGGAGTTCTCCGCGAAGCTGTACGCTGCGGGGGATTATAAAAAATATTTCATGTATCACGGCCTTTTCACCGAGTTCACCGAGGCTCTGGCCGAATACTGGCATAAGGTTATGAGAAAAGAGATGGGCATAGACGGAGCGGACGCAAAAACGCCGGACGGCATTATCTCCATGAAGTATCAGGGGCGCAGATACAGCTTCGGCTATCCCGCATGCCCCGATCTGGACGGCAATGCGGTTATTGCGGATATGCTGAGCGCGGATATGCTGGGCATACACGTTACGGAAAACGGAGAGATGGTTCCCGAATTTACCACAAGCGCAATTGTGGTTCATAACCGCCACGCGAAGTACTTTGTTATAAAATAGATAGAAAACAGGATTAAATTAGTATTAATATCTTGCAAAAATATTAATTGCGGGATAGGATGTATGCATCAAGTTTAAGTGATATACTTACTAAAATGTATAAATTACAAGGAGGCAGCAAAATGGCAATAGGACAATTTGTTAAAAGCGCAGACTTCAAGAGCGAAAAACACGTTCCGGTTATCGAACTCCCCGCTGGTGTAAAGGCCGGTGAGCCCTTCTTCGTCACGGTTTCCGTGGGAAAAGAGATCGCCCACCCCAACACGACAGAGCACTTCATCAACTGGATAGCCCTCTACTTCAAACCCGAAGGTGAAGGCCCTGTTACCCAGCTTGCCAAATTCGAATTTGTAGCCCACGGCGAATCCGCAAAAGGCGCCAATCAGGGACCCGCATACACAGACCCCTTCGGCACGGCTAAAGTTAAGCTGAACGCCCCCGGAACACTGGTTGCAGTAAGCTACTGTAACATCCACGGCCTGTGGGAATCCAGCGCGGAAGTTAAGTTCTAAGATATTTTCAGACTTTAAAGAGACAGGCTGAAGCCGAGCGAGAAAATTTTTACTCAATGGTGAGATAATTTTTTCTTGAAGCGGTTTGACACTATCAAAAGAATTTTGAAGGCGGGGGAAATCCCCGCCTTATTTAGTAATTCATGACAAGCAATTCCACAACTTGCTTCCTTTCGCCCTTAAGTATTGAGTATGTCGTATTTACTTCTGCAATGTTAAACTGTTTAAACACCTGCCTTATGTACTCTGTGTCGTTTATACTGAGTATAAATTTACCTTTAATCCCTGCAAGATTGTCAGCAAGGATTTTAAAGTCAGCAGCAGAGAATATGCTTTTTCCATAGACATCTTCACATCCGTGATAAGGCGGATCTATATAAAAGATAGTGTCTACGCGGTCATAACGCTGAATACAATCCTGATAAGGCAAATTTTCAATATTCACCTTACACAGTCTCAAATGAGCATCAGAAATATCCTGTTCAATTCTCAATAAATTAAGCCGTGGTGCACGTGTCGTAGAGTAGCCATAAGTTGGCTGGAATGCTTTACCGCCATATGAGCTTTTTACAAGGTAATAAAAGCGTGCAGCGCGCTGAATGTCAGTCAGCGTATGCGGAGGTACTTCCATTAATCTTTTAAACTCCTCGCGAGCCGGAAGAACATACTTGAATTGATTAACAAACTCTACCATATGATTCTTCACAACACGATAAAGGTTTACTAAATCTGAATTCAGGTCATTAAGTGTTTCCGCCTTGGACGGTTCCTTTTGGAAAAACACATTACCTGCCCCCGCAAAGGGCTCAACATAGCAGACATGTTGAGGGATTATAGGTATTATTTTCTTTGCAAGGCGGCTCTTCCCGCCAAGCCACGGTATCATACTTCTCATAACAAACCTCTTATTGATAAAAGTTATTTTGATCTGTACAATCCGTTTACCCCAACTGCAGAAAGGGTGGCGGATGGTAGCAGAACATTCTGTATGAGCCGCACTATGGCTTGTGTCGCCGGAGGTGAGAGTCCGGCACTGCCGTCCGTCTTTTATATTGGTTTCTCAGGCCACTCTATATCGAAGGGAAAGCCCTCCTGTGTTGTTATATCCCTCAGAGCTTGTCTATACGTCCGCACGTCCGTCTTGAAGGACTCATCAAGAGGATAGTCGGGCATCATTAGATAGTCTGTAGCTCTCAACAGTGCATCACGCTCAGAGCGAACTACCGCCGCTATCTGTGCGGCCTTTGCCTCGTCAGTGAGTAGCTCCGTTGGGTCAACAGCGATAATTTCACCATCGCGCTCTATAATCTGCTTTCCGGCACTCTGATCGGCAAGCAGAGCCTCCCATTGCTCAATAGTTAGCTCTATTGCGCCCGCAGGGATGATGGCGTGAATATCAGAGTGATAAAACCCACCATCCGCCCAGTATATTTTTTTATCGTTCATGCGTCTATCCTCCTTCAATAGCCTAGTGCAAACCAGCGGCACGGCTGCGCAACATCATTGCGCGGAGCAACACCAACAGCCTCGCTGTATATTATAAAACTGAATGCTGCCGCCGATAACGCATGTATTTGACCGAAATAGTAAAAATTTGTTGACTCAGGAATTGCGCCTATATCAGCGAATACGCAGGCATTGGGAAACGCTATCGGGAACGTTATATTGCCTGACGCGGCGGCAGACGCACTGCCCCACTGCAATATCAGCCCGCCGGGCAGTTTTTGGTAGCCGTTTGCGCTCTTTGACGATGCCCAATCCGTGCCGGACAGCCATCCTGACAGGAAAGCAGCCAACCCCGCGGGTGTGACAGCTCTCACAGTATCAGACCCAGCGGAGGCCTCTGATGTTGTCGCCAGCTCGACTTTACCCTGTGTCGATGCCGACGCGGCGGGAACGTTATCAACAACCTCGGTTTTTAGCGCAAAATCCTTGATTGATGCCGGAGTGACCGCCCTCGCGGTGTCCGTGCGCGCCTCTGCCTCTGCCTCTGTCGCAAGTTCTACTTTGCCTTTAGTTGATGTAGTAGCATCAGGCACAGCCGCAAGGGCACGCGCAGTCGTAAAATATAAATTCGACGTACCCTCTGGGAGGGCATCTGTTGTAGTCTCGCTTGAGATAATATCATAAATAACTGCATCGCCGCCGCCGGGGTCTGATACTGCGGTGGATAATATGCCCGTTATTGACGCCCCGTATGCCGCAAATGATATTAATGTTGTGCCTGTTGATGCCGTACGGCGCACATATATTTTATCTCCTACAAAGCGTATTGCGGGGCGTGCTGGGCCTGAATATCCTTTAGAGTAGACTTTTATACCTGTCATCGGCTCAATGATAATATCCATATGCCCGTAAGCCTGAGCATTTGATTGATGCCCGTATGCTAAGCTAATATGCGCTTTTGATGATGCCGCTGTGTTTATAGTTGCTATCTCAATAAAGCCCCCTGAGAGCGCAACCGTGTCGGCGCCGCGAAAAACAGATCCGATGCCCTGCTCACCTTTGAGGAGGTAGTTTATAACAGATGCCGGAGTCAACACCCTTGAACCGTCAGACCTTGCATCTGCCTCCTCTTGAGTTGCGAGTTCGACAACTCCCGTGCTTGTCGTTGTCGCGGCGGGTATCGAAGGTATGTCTGAAATAGTTGCGACTCTGATCCATGTGCCCGACCACACACCGCTCAGCCGCGGACGATAAAAAATACCGCCGTCATCGGGGAATGCGACCTGAATGGATACAGTTTCAGAGCGTTTCAGCTGGTAGCCGCATCCGCCGGAGCCGGATGGTTTATTCCCAGCGGTCGAATCATACGTAAAACGGCAACCAGCAGTCATTGAAACATTAAGATTACTAACATCAAGCGGTGCAGGACCGAGGCCGTACGCTCCGTTCGGAAGAAGTTTTGTAGGGTCTATATCCGTAACGCCGGAAATAACATCCCGATACGCACCTGCTTTAAGCTTATCTTTTCGCTCAAACGCATGAAAACTCAAAGCAGTTGAGCCGATGATTATCGGCGCGGGAGTATTGAGCTGAAAAAGATATCCGCCGTTTACTGTTCCTTCAACGACGGAAACGAGAGAGCCGGGTACAATATCTTCAACAAAGTCGTAATCAAGAGCACGAGTCCACTCGCTCTCAAGTACTATATATATACCGTTCTCTGCACCTGCTGTCTGGTTTTTAACAAGCACTCTATCACCAACATTAACGGCAACGCCATCAACAGCCTGAAGCCCTGAAAGCGTTAAGTTTTCAGTTGTCGCCACACGTGCAGTGCGAGTCAGCCCAACCATGGTGGAGTTTTCTCCAACAATGATATTTACCGCTGTCACAGCAGATACAACGAAAATCATACCCACCGCGACATCAGTGACGACTCCTGAACTTACAACCGGTTTTTCAGTAGCAGGATAATTTGAAACAGCAATGAGATCGCCTTCAGCATCAAAGACCCCAAGCTCACGTATAATAAAACCGCCTGTTTCAGGGGGAATGATTGCTTCGACTTCGATTGTCTTCGCATCATAGTCAACGCTGTATTTTGAGATTCCAAGCCGTGCGACTTCGTTAACGAGTTCCGTCATCACGGGTGCGGGTTCAACAGTATTCCCGCCGCCATCACCGACACCGACATTGACTATATCAAGCTTCACACCGCTCTGAACTGCGGCCGCAACTTTGGATTCCCCAACTTCTGTAAGATATGATTTGTACTGCATTTTAAACCTCCAAAGCAGGCGTGACAATGTAACGTGTTTTTGATTTTGCGACTGCGCCAAGGCGCACAGGAACATCGACTTTAACAGAATAACGGATGCCGGAGAGCTTGCTCCGGGCAGGTTTAAATTCATTAATAATACGAATATAATCCTCGGTTTCTGCCATTAGATTCCCTTTTAGCTCAGGGAACAAGCATGAAAACTCTGCCCATTTTGCCTCAATGGAGTCAGGTTTGACTTCAACCCCTGCATATCCAAAATCAGCAAGGATATGCGGCAGCCCTTCAACCTTGCCTGCAAGCTTTTGCCAGCGGTAAGCATTCAGCATCCGTACCCGGTACTGTTCATCCGTATCGTTAGGCAAACGGCTTATTCCACGAACATGGGCAAAGTCTTCCCAAAGATCAGTCTCTTCAGCAATGAACTGCGCTCTCACAATTATTATATCGTTGCGGATGCTGTCCATATAACTGGCAAGCCCTTTGACTATTACTTGAAGGTATCTGCTCTGTAGAAGAGGCCATTTTAGAACTTTATTGAAATATTCAAAAAACAGGCTATTCATCGTTCACCTGCTGCATTGTGATTTCTATGCTTTCTATACTCACTATTTCATCTGATGCTATTTCAATATCAGCTGAAGGATTGCTCCACACTATACGTTTTATCCCGGATAAATTAATAACACCTGAAATAACCTTAGCCTGGATAAAGTCAGCTCCGATTGTTTTGCCTGCTCCTGAAAGGATCTGCTCCCTAATCCCTGTTTCTACAGCAGCTTTTAGAGTGGCTTCTGAACCGCTGTAATATTCAACTGTAATAGCTACAGCAACAGAAACAGATCTCACTTTTTTCACGAGCACATCGTCATTTATAACAATTGCTGATGCTACTGCTTTTTCAACTTCAGCAATGAGCTGATCTGTAGGTTCACCGGATGTCCCCAGAACAACTATATCTACTGTGCCTTGACCTCTCGGATGCTGATCGAATATTTTAACATCTTGTACTCCGGCAACGCTAAGTGCGGCAAAAGCATATGAGGCTGCTGTTACTCCGGCCTGTGCCCGCCATTGAAGGATATACCTCTGAAGAAGTTGCGAATCTGTTTCTGTATCTGCCCCTTCCTGAAGAAGCCAGTCTGCATTGTTTGTAACACTGGCGATTCCCTGAATAGGAGTAATAATTTCCCTGATTAGCCCCGCAGTGACGTTTGAATTACTGCCGTAATCCTCAGAAGTAACACTTACAGTACATATGTCATTATCAGCGTGCATAATAGCCTCAGCTTGAGTAACAAAACGATACTGTCTGCCGGATGAATCCACCGGTGTCCGCACTATTTTCCCTGCAGGGATTTTAATGTTGCCATTTGCTCCGGCAAGTCTTGTAAATATTATATTCCCGATGGTTTTTGTTGCCTTTTTTCGCTCTAAGTCAACTCCTGAAGCGTGCATATCAAGCCATTCACCAGAGGCTGTCTTAGGCGTTGCCTGAGTTAATACAAATGCAAGAAACTGGTAAAGCTGGTAAAGCCCCCAGATAAATATTTCGAGCAGTCCACGAATCACTCCGTTATTAATATTCATTCGCCTAGGCAACCATCCTTTTTGAATATATTCCTCCTGGATTTCATCAATATGGCTGAAGAGTTCTTTTCTTATCGTGTCAGTACTTTTTGTGATATTTTTCATAAGAGCACCATTGAGTCTGACTTTTTATCAAGAGCCAGAATTAAGTTAAAAATATTATCAGTATCTATCAGCCTAAAGCTGACTGATATTTTGATAGTTTCCAGATCCCAGCTCAGCACAGATGCCTCTACACTGCCTAAAACGACACGTGGGTCTGCCTCAGTGCGCCGTTCTGTTTCATCAAGGAGCGCAAAGCGAGTATCTTCGGAGTCCTCTTCTTTTATAAAATCATATAAATATGAACCATATTCAGAATCATAAAACAGCGAGCCATAATAGGTTGAAAGCCTCAAAAAAATATCCTGCTCAACAGTATCAGTTTCGTCAACAAGCATAATTTCTCCGTTAGCAGAGGTGCTTATCTCCATGTCCGGGGTGATTTTTATATCTGTACCGTAAATCATTCCGGAGTTCCTGATGTTTGGCTGCCTGAAGCAACGCCGCCATGAACATGGTTATCGAGGCTTATTGTTTCTGACTCTACTGTAGAGGCTTTTAATGCTCCGTTAATAACAGATTCGCCTGAACCCTCCAGACCCGCTTCGTAAGTGAATAAACCCTTAGCAGTAAGCTTTTCTGTTACAACCGTTTCAGGTGCATCAATGATAACTTTGACATCGGACTTTAAAGTGCTTGTTCCTCCCGCCTCTGCTTTGATTGTTTTAGGTGTTTTGGCTTCTATATCTCCTGCGGCCGTTATCCGGATATAAACACCGTTTTTCTGCTGGATTATAAGCTCGTCCACTTCCGCATTCGGTGCGCCTGAGCCTTGCCAGCGGAAGTTTGAAATACGAGGATAGTTGGGGTCTCCGTGATAATACTCCACATCACACAGTGTCCCTACAGCCGGCGGACATATAATCCCACGGTTTTTGCCAGCCCAGATAACAGGTATTTCGACATCTTTAATCAAAGGTTCTGTCTCATCAGGCTGTTCATTATTCAGCAGTACTTCAACATCGCAGACATAGCTGCCGTCAGATGGATATGTTGCAACAACTTTTCCTTTCCTCAGCGGGCGGCGGTAATGGTCAAGATTCGGCATTAGGATTTCGATAACTTTTTTCAAAAGTGTTTTGATGTCTTTGCTTGAATTCATCTGTATTCGCACCATGTTCTTGTTTCAGCGCCATCAAAGATATGTTTGACAGCATTTATAGTAAAATTACCCTGCTTTGCCCTGCGGCTGTCGCTGATTGATATGGTTTCGGAGTGTCTGACGAGCGGAGTAAGAGGAAGCTCTAGCAGGTTCATGCCATCCTTTTTGACTTTGTGAGAAATAATATTGCCGTAAACAGCTGCACGACTGGCAACGGGGTGTCTATGACTGCCCCAGTTCAATTTGTTGTCATACATCCAGAAATCGTTATCATCTGTACTGCCGTTACGAAGAACAATATTGCGCAGCTGTTGTAAAGCCTGAAAAAGTGTTACATTTGAGAAAATGATATGCGGCAGAGGCTCTTCAGTGATATTTATTACTTCCGTCTGAAGCCCGGCAATGGAAGCGAGATGTCGTATAATCGCCGCTGGCTGTTCATTATTAAAGCTTTCTGTAATAAATGTGCTTACTAAAGGATATTCTTCTCCTAAAGCGATGATTCGTACTGTGTCCTTAGAATATGCCGATATGCCTGTTACAGTGAAATGTTTTTCAGCCTGTTCTCCAGTGCGGTAACCGAAGCGAACTGTGATTCTTTCTTCTGTATACAGTGTCTTGTAAAGCTCATAATCAATGTCGGTTATAAGCATATCAGCGTATGAAACAAGCCTGCGTCCACTGCAATATTTAAAGCCCGGCATACGCATGACAGTAAAGCTTCCTATTTTTGCTGTGAGAATGATTTCTGTAAGCATAGCTATCTCACATCAATCATTATAGCAGTTTCAGGCTTCGGCTCTGTTTTTCCTGACGGAGAAGGAATATCCCCGGAACTCTGTCCAATTTCCTGTTTAACAACTGCAGGTTCATATTCAGTAAATGAAGCTGTGACAGCGATAACATCGTCATCAGATGTTTCTGCAGAGTCCAACCCTGAAAAAACAATATTACGAACGCCTCTGGCTGATAAGT
>JBFWJG010000017.1:0-40621 GCA_050253335.1 Deferribacterales bacterium
CAGGAGCAGGCTTAGGTTTCTCCGGTTCCTTTTTTTCAACCGGCAGAACCGCAGGTTTTTCCTCCGGTTCCTCATAGGGAAGCGGAGCGGGAATTTTATTCTCCTCCGGCACGGCGCCAGGCGCTCTTTCCGAAACTTCCACGCTTCCGTTTTCACTGAGTCTGTAAGTAAGCTCGCCAGCTTCAGAAGGGTCTGTCATCTCCTCCGGTTTTTCCGCAGGTTTCTGAGCGGTTGTTACTTTGGACGGTTCAGACACCTTCTCTGCCACATATACAAAGAAATACGCCGCAAATCCGAAAAGCAGGAAGAACAGAAAAACCGACTGAATCTTCCTGCCGAAATTGTCCCTGTTGTCCGACAAGTTACATCCTTTCCGGCGCGCTCACTCCGAGGAGGTCAAGACCGAAACGCACAGCGGCGGCAACGCCCGCGCAGAGGCTCAGTCTGGCTCCGGAGAGTTCAGGGCTTTCCGGGTTTATGATAACGTTATTGTAGTAGTAGGAGTGGAACATTGAGGCCAGCTCCTGAAGATAGTATATCACCCTGTGGGGCTGTCTGTGGAAGGCGGCAGTCTCCACTATGCCTTTAAGCTCATAGAGCTTTCTTATTATCTCTTTCTCTTCATCAAGCTCAAGAAGGTGAAGGTCAGCTCCCTTCTCCCATTTGAGCCCCTGCTCCGCAGCCTTGGAGTACAGCCCGTAAACCCTTGCGTGGGCATACTGAACATAGTAAACAGGGTTGTCCGAGGTGCGCTTTTTGGCGAGGTCTATGTCGAAGTCGAACTGCGCCTCGAAGTCTCTCATAAGGTAGAAGAACCTTGCCGCGTCAACGCCTATTTCGTCTATCAGCCATTTCAGCGTGATGAACTCGCCCGCACGGGTGGACATGGAGGCGCGTTCGCCGTCCTTAATCAGGTTCACCATCTGGATCAGCGAAACATTGAAATCGAAATCCTCTATGCCGAGGGAGTAAACCGCCGAGGCAAGTCTTTTCACATAACCGTGGTGGTCAGCGCCCCATACATCGATACTGGTTCTCACCCCTCTTCTGAATTTGTTGCGGTGGTAGGCTATGTCTGAGGCGAAGTAGGTATATTCGCCGTTTTGGCGCTTGACCACCCTGTCCTTATCGTCGCCGAATTTTGTGGAGGCAAACCAAACAGCCCCTTCACTGTCATAGACATGACCGAGAGTGCGGAGTTCAGCAAGGCATTCCTCAACTTCGCCGCTTGCGTACAGGGATTTTTCGCTGAACCATCTCTGGAATGTTACGCGGAACTCTTTCAGATCCGCCTCTATTCCGCTTCTTATATCCTCAAGGCCGTATTCAAAGGCGATGTTCTGCGCCTCCGCCTCATCCATGGAAAGAAGCTTGCCGCCGTGTATTTTATGGAGCTCTTTTGCTATGTCTGTTATATATTCGCCCTTGTAGCCGTCCTCGGGAAATTCAACATCCTGCCCGCATACCTGAAGGTAGCGCACATAAATGCTTTTGCCGAGGTTGCTCATCTGCTTTCCTGCGTCATTGACATAGTATTCGGTCATGACATCAAAGCCTGCGGCCTTGAGTATCCGCGCGAGGCTGTCGCCGTAGGCGGCGTTGCGGCCGTGGCCTATGTGAAGCGGCCCTGTGGGGTTCGCGCTTACAAACTCCACCATAGCCTTTCTGCCCCTGCCCATGTCAGACATGAAGGGGGCGTCAGAACTTATGCAGTCACGGAGAAGATCGGTGTAAAAGGTTTTTGATATAAAGAAATTTATAAAACCGGGGCGGACAGGCTCGCATTTTTCGATAAGAGAATGCTTCATTCTTCCCGCTATGTCAGCGGCAATATCAAACGGATTTTTTCTTAAAGATTTTGAGAGCTTGAGGGCAGCGTTCGCCGCAAAATCACCGTGATCCTTGTTGTTCGGCACTTCAACGGTGTATTCCGGCAGTTCGGCTTCAAGCCCGCTTTCCTTTAATATTTCCTCAACAGCTTTATCGATAAGGGATTTAATGACAGCCTTCAAATTTCGTCCTCCGTGTTTTCCTTGAAAAGCAGATATTATCAGGTTGAAAAACCAAATTCAAGAGATGAATGGAACAGGCACCGCGGGTTATATAATTTAGAGGGTCAATCTAATGGACAATTTTTCCCGTTTACGGTAAATTGATTAGAAATTCACGCCGAATGGTGTAAGATATTATATAATATCAATTAAAGGGGTTTTGCAGTGATTGAAGCGGAAAGCGGGCTGATCGACAAACTATCCATACTTTATGTCGAGGATGAGGATTCAATAAGGGAGCGGCTCTCCCGTTTCCTCCAGAGGCGCACTCAGACCCTTTATCAGGCTTCCAACGGCCGTGAGGGGCTTGAGATGTTCCTTGAACACAAGCCTGACATAATCATAACAGACATCCGTATGCCTGTTATGGACGGTCTCAGCATGGCCGAACAGATCCGCGAACATAACAGGGACATACCCATAATCATCACCACCGGACATAACGACGAGGAATTCTTCCTCCGCTCCATAGACATAGGCATAGACAAATACATCAAGAAACCCATCAATTTCAAGGAATTCATACAGGTGCTGATACGCACGGCGAAAACCGTTATTCAGCAGAAGGAGCTGGATTCCAAAAACCAGTTCATCAAAACCATACTGGATATCAACCCCCAAATGCTTCTCATCACGGACGGAGAGAAAATATCCTACCTCAATAAGTCGTTCCTGAAGTTCATAAAGTGTGAGAGTATTGACCAGTTTCAGGATAAGTTCGGCTCGATCGACTACTTCCTGATCGAAAAAGATGACAGCTTCTACCGCAACAGACCTTTCAGCGAGTGGGTGAAAACAGTTATCGGCAACCCCGGGAAAGACCACATGCTGATAATGACAAACGACCTTCAGCACAAGGACCCCAACAACTCGGACAATTCCTCTTTCATCATCAGGGTCAATCAGGTTCCCGGGCATTCTGAGTGGCTTCTCAGCTTCAGCGATATAACAAAGCTGGAACAGGAAAAGGAACTCTATATGGTTATGTCCAATCAGGACTACCTGACCGGCATCTTCAACAGAAAGAAATTCTACGATGAGCTGAACAAAGAGATAGACAGGGTTCACAGATACAGCCAGAAGCTCAGCGTTATAATGTTCGATGTGGATCACTTCAAAACAGTAAACGATACCCACGGACACCAGATAGGCGATGTGGTGCTTCAGCAGATCTCCTCCATAGTGCAGAAAGCAATCAGGAAGACTGATGTTTTAGCCCGTTACGGCGGAGAGGAGTTTGCGGTCCTCATGCCCGGCACACCCCGTCAGGGCGCCTCGGACATTGCGGAACGGCTTCGCATTGAGATAGAAGACGCATCCTTCCCCCACTCGGGCAGAATAACATGCAGTTTCGGCGTTGCGGAGATTGACGAGCATGACAACGCGGACACCTTCATAAACAAAGCGGATGTCGCTCTCTATAAAGCCAAGGACAAAGGACGAAACAGGGTAGAGGTTTTCGACAGCGGCGGAATTATATGCAAAAAGTAAACAGGCCCAATATTTTTTCTGAGATTAACATTTGATATTGTTGTTTTTTGCATGTACCATTCATCTCATAGGCGTGCGCCGCGGCGCCCGTAATTTCAGCAGATTTCCGGTATGATAAAGCTATACAATGTTAACGTATCTTTTTTTGGCGAAAAAAAGGCTCTGGACGGCATAAACCTTAAAGTTGCCCCCGGCGAATTCCTCTATATCACCGGCGAGAGCGGAGCGGGAAAATCCACACTGCTCAGGCTTGTTTACGCCGATCTCAACCCCACCAGAGGCATAGTCATGGTGGACGGTCAGAATGTCAGCAATATGACCCACAAAACAATCCCGTATCTCCGCCGGAGCATAGGAGTCGTTTTTCAGGACTTTAAGCTTCTGGAGGAGAAGAGCGTTTTCGATAATCTCCGCATGGCTCTTGAAATCTATTATCTCAAACCAAAACAGATGGAGGAAAAAATATTCCCCCTCCTGCGTAAGCTGGGAATCTTCGTTAAGCGCGACACAATCGTGAAAAAACTCTCCGGCGGCGAAAAACAGCGTGTGGCCATAGCCCGCGCGCTGATAAACGAACCTAAGGTGATTCTGGCCGATGAACCCACGGGCAACCTTGATAACGACAATGCGGACACGATAATGCGTCTTCTCATAGAAAACAGGGACAAAGGCTCCACCGTAATTGTTGCCACCCATGACCAGAGGCTGATGGAACACTTTCCCGCGCGGATGGTGGAACTGAAATACGGCAAAATCAAGTCCGACAGCGCCACAGGCTTCTCCGCTCCGGACAAGGAGGAAAACGATGAAGATTAGCGTTGTCCTCCGCAACGGACTCAGGCTTTTCAGGGAAACGCTTTCGCTGAACCTTGCCTCCGTGGTGACCGTAATCACCGTTCTGTTCATATACAGCATGTTTGTCATAATAGGCAGCTCCTCCGACTCTTTTCTCAGGGAGATAACCAAGACGGACTCCATGAGGGTTTATGTGAAATCATCCTCAAAAAGCTCCGTGGATGACCTGATAAGACAGATTCAGGAGATTGAGGGCGTCAGAAGCATCTCCTATTACTCTCAGGAGGACGCCTACAGCTATCTGAAAGATTCCGCTGTGAACATCAATTATCTGGACAAGATACCCGCCGAGCTTTTTCCGGCCTTCATAGAAATAGCGATCAAGGACGACTTTCAGGATGTCAGCAGGCTGAGGGAGATGGAACGCAGGGTGATGACCCTTGCCAATGTGGATGTGGCAAGCTACGGCGAAAAATGGATTCAGAACTTCAGCGACATCCGCTCCGCAGTCAGAATTTTCCTTGTGGTGCTTACTGTTCTCCTCACCGCCTCAGTGGGAATAATCATCTTCAACACCATACGCCTCAGTCTTTTCCGCTACAGGGAGGACATCAAAATATACAACCTTGTCGGCGCTACGAGGACATTCATCGAGATCCCTTATATTATCTGCTCCTTCGTGGAAATAACCATAGCCTATTTCATATCATCCGCTTTCGTTTATCTGTTCATGCTGTTTATGAATGTCAGGCTTCTTGCTCCCGTGGGGCTGAACTTCATAGTGCTTCCCGATGTGTTCTATTTCCTTAAAACATATATTTATCTTGTAGTTATAAGCGCCATTGCCAGCATGATAAGCGTGGCCTCCTTCCTGAACAAGGTGAAAAGCATAAATGAATCTTAAAACTGCCGCCGCTGCTGTTATGCTTCTTTTTGCGGCATACGCTTCCGCGGACTACTATGAAGACAGGCTCAAGGAAACCAAAGGCTACCTCTCCGACATAAAAAAACGGCTGGATGAGGAACGCAGGCAGATAGACAAAATCGAAAACACTAAAAAAACCGTTGCGCTCAAGGTTGATAACCTGAATGAAACCCTTGACGTGCAGAGCAGAATGATTGCGGAACTGAGCAATGAGTCGGATAAGCTCAGAAAAGATATTCAGGCTCTGGACAAAGAAACAGGCCGTCTGAACAGCGAAATAGCGAAGATTAAAGACTCCGTGGAAACCAGCAACATATATCTTATTGACAATATAGAATTTGTTAACATCAAACTTCTGCTCTTCACTAAAGAATCAAGGGACACAATAAAAAACATGGAGATAGTGGAAAACATAAACACTATCCTGATGAAAAAGGCGGATGAGATATCCGTGAAATCCGCCCGCCTTGAAGCCGTAAAGAACGAGAAGGAAACAAAATCACGGGACATTGAGCATCTTCTGCGCATGAAACAGCGTCTGGTGAATGAATACAGCGTGGAAAAAACAAAACTTAACCAGCTTGTGGCTGTCATGGAACAGGATAAAGAGAGCAAGCGGGAATACATAAAAATCCTCGGCAGAAAACAGAAGGACTTTGAGAAAAAAATGGACAGAATCCGTGTTCAGCTTGAGGAAAACCGTAAAAAAGAAAAAGCCGATGAAGGGGACGCAACTCTTTTCGGAAGGCTTAAAGGAAAGATGGACTGGCCTCTGGAAGGGGAAATAGTTGAATTCTTCGGACCCAAAAAGGTTGAGGGTTTTCAGGGGACAATCCAGAACAAGGGAATAAAAGTCAGCCCTTCAAAACACGGAGACGTGCGGGCTGTATTCGAGGGAACGGTAAAATATGTGGATAACATAAGAGGGTTCGGAAATCTGGTTATAATCGGCCACCCCGGAGCCTACTACACCCTGTACGCCAACATGAGCAGGGTCAGCGTGCAGACAGGGGGAAATGTGGCCTCCGGGCAGGCGATAGGCGCCGTAAGTGTTGACCGGCAGGCCGAAACACCCTATCTTTACTTTGAAATACGAAAACATAATGAAGCCCTTAATCCTGCTGAGTGGCTTAAACCCGTTAGGAGATAAATAATGAATTTCAGGAAAAAACTTCTGCCCTTCCTCGCAGCGTCGGCTCTTCTGGTTTTTCTGGCAGCTTCGGGAATATTCATCAAAGATACAGGCACAGCTTCCGCAAAATCCAGCAGATACGAGAATCTGGATTCCTTTACTGAAGTTATGTATCTGATAGAGAAAAACTATGTTGAACCGGTTGAAAACAAAACCCTTGTGGACGGAGCCATAAAAGGCATGCTTCAGGGTCTTGACCCCCACTCAACCTACTTCACTGAAAAAGAGTACAAGGACTTTCAGGTGGAAACCAAGGGCGAGTTCGGCGGACTGGGCATAACCATAGGTATGAGAGACAATATCCTCACCGTTATCGCACCCATTGAAGACACCCCCGCTTTCAGGGCAGGGCTCAAAGCCGGAGATAAGATAATCAAAATAGAAGACAACGCCACAACCGGAATGTCCCTTGAGGATGCGGTAAACAAGCTCAGGGGCAACCCCGGAACAAACATCACAGTCACCATCCACAGAGACAGCAATCCCAAACCTTTTGACGTAACCCTCACAAGGGCGGTAATCAAGGTGAAGGCGGTTAAGTCGGATATGATAGGCAAAGATGTTGCCTACATAAGGGTTACTCAGTTTAAAGAGGATGTGTCCGGTGAAATCAAAACCGCAATAGAACAGCTCAGGAAAAACAAATACAAAGGCATAATAATCGACCTGCGCAACAACCCCGGAGGACTGCTGACTGAGGCTATCAATGTTTCAAGCATCTTCCTCCCCTCCGGCAAGGAAGTTGTCTACACCAAGGACAGAACAGGCAGAGACCAGCACTTCAAATCCTCCGCGTTCACACTGAGGGAGGAGAAAACCCCTCTTGTGCTTCTGGTTAACGAGGGCTCGGCATCAGCTTCCGAAATCCTCGCCGGAGCCATTCAGGACTATAAAAGAGGCGTTCTTGTCGGCAAAAAAACCTACGGAAAAGCATCCGTACAGTCGATAATACCTCTCAGGGACGGCTCCGCCGTCAAGCTCACCACGGCGAAATACTTCACGCCCAAGGGCAGGATGATCCACGACAAAGGCATCGACCCCGACCTTGTTATTGAAGAGCTCGCCGACAATGTTACTCTCACCCAGGAGGAGATCGACAAACTGGCCGCCGACATAAGCAAGCCAGTAATAGACCTCCAGAGAGACGAACAGCTTAAAGCCGCTGTGGAAAAACTGAGGGAAATGATCAAAAATGGCTGAAAGGAAAAAACCGGCACGGACGCCGAGAAAACGCAGACCAGCAGGGGCGGCTAAAACCGCCTCTTCAAAACAGCTATACATACTGGGCGGCATCCTTGCCGCCGTTTTAGTGCTTCTTCTGGGAATTTTTCTGGGCATGAAAGCCGCAGGAAAAGCCGGAACCGCAGACAAAAAAGAGGTTAAAACGCCCCTCTCCTCCGTTCAGGAAGAAGTTGTCACGAAAGACAATAAATCCGCCACGACCGAAGAGGCAGACAAGGCGATCAAGCTTGCTATGTTCAATCTCGGCATAGACAGCGAAGCCATAAAGTCACGCAAAATGGATGACGGCAGCATCCCCGTTATAACATATGTAATCAGCCTGCCGGAGGACAAAAAGGAAGAGCTCACCGGAGAGCTCCAGCCTATGCTTGAGGATATGGGGTTTAAAACCACCCTCAGCGACAATCTCAGCGCCTCAAACGAAAACGGCAGCATCATCCTGATCTTCCCTGCCGAAAAAACGGAAAAGCCCAAGGATAAAGAGAAGCCCGTGGTTCTCCCTCCTAACGCTCCTAAAATGGCGGTCATCATTGACGACTGCGGCTACAGCATTCCCCTCGCGAAAAGGCTCGCCGCTATTAAATATCCGGTAACTTTCGCCATACTACCCTACCTGCCCCACGATTCCGAAACTGCTGAAATAGCGAGAAAAGCGGGGAAAACAGTTTTCCTGCATTTCCCTATGGAGCCCCTTTCATACCCCGACACAGATCCGGGCAAGGGCGCCGCCCTGCTTAATATGCCTCCCAGCATAATAGAGGCTCAGGCAGACAACAACGTTAAGCAGATAGGCTGGATTGACGGATTCAACAACCACATGGGATCCGCCTTCACGGAAAGCGAAACCAAGATGGAGCAGGTCTTGGGCTTCATGAAAAAACACACTGACACATTCATAGACAGCTACACCACTGGCAAGTCCGCCGCCTATGACGTATGTCTTAAACAGGGTATGCTCTGCGGTCAGAACAGAAAATTCATTGACAACGAAAACAACGAAACATATATCAGAAAAAAAATCATGGAAGGCGTTGAACTGGCCAAAAAGAACGGCAGCCTGATCATGATCGGCCACCTGAAAGATGAAACAGTGAGCACCCTTGAAAAACATCTGGCAGATGTGGAAAAAGCCGGAGTGCGCATTGTCTCCGTCAAGGAACTGGTACACAGAAAATAATTTTTAAAAGGAACCCTTTTTGCTTTTTTTAGGTATAGAGACTTCTTGCGATGAAACCTCAATGGCGGTGTACGACACCGCCCGCGGGATTCTTGCGACCCACACAGCCTCCCAGGCGGATATCCACAACCTCTTCGGCGGGGTGGTTCCGGAAGTTGCCTCCAGAAACCACATCCTGAAGCTCGAACCGCTTTACATAAAATGTATGGCGGATGCAGCTGTCACGCCCGCTGATCTTGATGTTATCGGCGTTACCAACGCCCCGGGGCTTATCGGCGCGCTTTTTGTGGGTGTGGGATTTGCGAAGGGGCTGGGCTACGGGCTCAGGATCCCAGTAATGCCCGTGAACCACCTCTCGGCGCATATCCTTGCCGCAGAGCTTGAGCACAGGGAGCTTAAACCCCCTTACCTCGCTTTAATCATCAGCGGCGGTCACACGCATATCTACGATGTGGACGCGGCGCTGAACTTCCGCCTCGTGGCAAAAACAGTGGATGATGCTGCGGGTGAAAGTTTTGATAAAGTGGCAAAAATGCTTAACCTCGGCTATCCGGGCGGACCCGCCATCGAAAAACTGGCGAAATCCGGCAGAGGGGACGCTGTTCCTCTTCCGATCGCAATGAAAAAAGATGACAATTTCAGTTTCTCCGGCCTGAAAACCGCCGTGCTGAACAGCCTCAACAAAGGCATATACACAGGAGAAGACCTCGCCGCCTCATTCCAGAAGACAGCGGCGGATACACTTGTTCTTAAAACCATGCGCATAGCCCGCAGGCTGAAAAGAGAGAATGTCGTCGTTTCCGGCGGCGTCGCCTGCAACGGCTACATAAGGGAAGCCTTCAGAAACTCCTGCAAAAAGGGGGAAAATGTGTACTTCCCCTCGTTCCGCCTCTGCACCGACAACGGCGATATGATAGCCTACGCCGCCAGCAGATTTTACAACAGGCGCAGATTTTTCTCTCTGGAAGGAACAGCTTATGACACTCAGCCCGAAATCGGATAACATAATCACAAAAACCCTGAGCAAAAACATCTTTGTCGCCGCCCCCATGGCAGGAGTAAGCACCCCGCCCTTCCGACTCGCAGTGCGTGACTTCTTTGACGGAATAATCTTCTCCGAGATGGTCTCCGTGGAGGGGCTGATCAGGGGCGGCAAAAAAACCCTTGAGTACATTCACCTCACAGAAAGGGACAACCCTTACGCCATTCAGCTTTTCGGCTCCAGAGCGGAATCCTTTTCAGATGCCCTGAAAGTATGCGATGAACACTCCGAGGCCGACTTTTACGACATAAACATGGGATGTCCGGTGAAAAAAGTTCTGAAAAGCGGCAGCGGCGCGGCACTTCTCAAAGATACGGCTAAAATCAGGGAAATAATAAAAGCCGCCAGAAAAGCAACGGGAAAGCCCCTCACAATCAAGATCCGTCTGGGATGGGACAGAAACAGCATAAATTACCCCGAAGTGCTGGAGATCGCCGCGGGGGAAGGCATCGATGCTGTAAGTCTCCATGGGCGCACCAAAAACGAAATGTTTTCAGGCGATGTGGATTACGCCCTGATAGCCGATGCGGTAAGAAGAAGCCCTATTCCCTTAATAGGCAACGGAAACGTGGTCTGCACGGAGTCCTGCCGCCGTATGCTCGAAACAGGTGCGGCGGGGGTGATGATCGGCAGAGGCATGATGAAAGCGCCGTGGATTTTCAAAGCCCTCGCAGAAGGCAGAAACCCGGAGGGCTACCTCACTCCGCAGGAAATACACTCGCTCATTTACAGAATGATCAAGTATGAAGCCCTGTACAGGGAAGAAAAATACTACATGGACGCAGTGAAAAAATATGCTGTCTGGTTCACCAAAGGTCTGCCCGAATCCACTGCTTTCCGTACAGAAATCTACACTGTGAAAACTATGGATGAGACCGTGGAACTCATTGACAGATATTTTGAAAACCTCCCTTCTGCCTGACAGTTTCAAATATAAGCAGATAATCTTTACAGTTTAATCTGACATTTTTTAACATTTTGGCTTGATAATCACCTCAAAAAGCATATATGATTAGACAGAAACTAACTTTGTTAACACTATTCTTAATAAAGTTATAGGTGGCTAAATTGATAGTAATCAAGCACTCTCTCAAAGGGCGTATCCGCCTGAAATATAAAAACCTGATCGGCTCCCCTTCCCTAGCTTCCGCTGTGGAGGAAGGACTCCGCAGTATTAAAGGTGTGAGCGGAGCGAGATGCAGCCACATAGGGGGCAGCATAGTGATAAACTATGACTGCACCGTTGTTCTGCCGTCCGAGCTGATTAAGGCAGTGACAGAAGTGAAGTCCGCCCCTCGCAGAGCGGCAAAAGAGCCCGCCTGCAAAAGGCAGGGCTGCGTATGCGTAAGGAATGAGGAGCCCAAGGCAGACACAACTGCAACGGAGTTCGGCATACTTTCCGCCGTTCTCGGCGGCGTTTTCATACGCACAAAAATATTAAGACTGGCTGTCGGCCAGTCCCTGTTCAGCCCGCTTGGGCTAATAGCGGCCGCTTTCTCTGTTCCGCTCATAGCACGGGCTGTTAAGGACTTCGGCAAAACAGGCAAAGTTTCCCTGAACAGCTTTCTCGGAGCCGGTGTGGCATCCGCCGCAATAGCGGGCGAGGCGCTCACTGCCCTTGAAATACTCTGGGTAAACACGGGAAGCGACCTGCTGAACGGCTACGTCACTGAAAAATCCCGCAAGGCGATAAAAAATATACTGGATGTCACATCCAAGACAGCCTTCGTTTACAGAGACGGGCAGGAGCTTGAAGTCCCCGTGGAGCAGATCCGCACCGGCGACACAGTGGTCATCCACACGGGAGAGAAAATCTCCGTTGACGGTCTCATAACCTGCGGTGAGGCTGCAATAAACGAGGCCTCCATAAACGGCCGCAGCGAGCTTGTGCACCGCTTCGAGGGTGAACAGGTATTCGCCGGAACCTATGTGCAGAACGGGCTGATATATGTTCAGGCAAGCCATGTGGGTGATGCCACATATCTTTCAAGGATACTCTGCCTTGTGGAGGACTCCCTCGGAAACAAGGCTCCCATAGAGCTTGAGGCGGACAGACTGGCCAGAAGGCTTGTGAACACAGGCTTCTGGATGACACTGGGAACCTTCCTCATCACCCGCAATTTTTACAGGGCATTTTCCGTACTGCTGGTGATGACATGCCCCTGCGCAACAGTTCTCGCCGCATCCTCCGCCGTAAGCGCGGCAATTTCTAACGCCGCGTCCAGGGGCATACTTATCAAAGGGGGCAGATACCTTGAGGAAGCAGGTTCGCAGGAATCATTCTGCTTCGACAAAACAGGCACAATCACCACTGATGAACCGAAGGTTATCTCCATCATCCCCGTTAAAGGAAAAACCGAGTACGATGTAATATATTCAGCATATACGGCAGAGCTCCACAACAGGCACCCCGTCGCCGTGGCCATACGCGACAAGGCGCGGGAGATGTGCAGCACGGAAAGCACCCACGCCGTGTGCGAAACCATCCTCGGAATGGGCGTGCGGGCGGAATCCATGGGCAGGGAGATCTTCATCGGCAACGCCAAGCTGATGAACAAGTACGGCATAAATATCTCCAAGCTCACCAAAGCGAGGGATGAGGCGGAAAAGCTCGGTTTAAGCGTCATATATGTGGCGGAAGACGGAAAAGCCATCGGTATTCTCACTGTGGAAAACAGGCAGAAGGATAATGTTGAGGCTGTTATAAAAGGGCTCCGTGAGGAAGGGGTGAAGGAGTTCATCCTTGTTACCGGAGATGAAAAATACTCCGCTCAGGCTATGGCGGACAGGCTGGGCTTCAACAAATGCCACTACTCCGTTCTGCCCGAACAGAAGGCGGACATAGTGGCTGAGATTCAGCAGTACCATAAGGTTACCATGATAGGCGACGGCATAAACGATGTGCTGGCGCTTGCCAAGGCGGATCTGGGCATAGCCATGGGTGCGGCGGGGTCTGACGTTGCTGTGGAAGCGGCGGACATAGCCCTTGTGGACGATGACCTTGAAAAAATACTTTACCTGAGGAAACTCAGCAGAAAGACAAAGGAAGTAATACACCAGAACTTCATGCTCGCGACAGGCTCAAATGTGGCGGGCGCGTTTCTCGGCGCGGCGGGTCTTCTGCCGCCGGTTATGGCAGGTCTCCTGCACATAGCCCACACTGCGGGTGTTCTGGCAAACTCTTCCAGACTTTTAAAATATGAAATGCAGCCTCTCGACGTTCTAGAGACGGAAGCGGTTGAATTAACGGAGGATGGGGAAAAATGCTCGAAGATTTAATCGCGGCGAAAAAATACGTCACGGTGGTTCACCATGTGGAAGGAAGGATAAGGCTCAAGGTTGACCCCTCCGTGGTGAAGGACCCCGTAAGCAAGAAACTTGAACAGATAAGCAGCAGCCTCCCCGGTGTGCTCGACACAAGGGTGAACATAATGGCGCGCTCAGTGGTTATACGCTACGACCCGAACATAATAGACCCGAAAACATTTGAAAACCTGATAACAACAAAAGATACAGAAATTTGCAGAGAGATACTCAAACGTTACGAGGACACTTACATGCAAAGTTAAGGAGGCAGTAAATGGGAAAAAAAGCCGCTGATGCGGAAAATCCCGTAAAGGAAGAAAGCTGCACCGATAAGCCGCAGAAAGATTCTGCATCGGGAAAAGAAAAAACAACGGAAAACCCTCCTCAGAATGCCTTCAGAGCATCGGAGAAACCGGAAAGCGCAGAAGAAGCGCACGCCGGAAACCAAACGGAAATACCCCACGGATACGCACCAAACGGAGAAGAGTTCACAGGTATGCCTGAATACGGATTTCAGCAGCCGCCCTACGGCCATATGCCGCCGCCTCCCCCTCCTTACGGATACGGCTATATGCCGCCTCAGCCGCCTTACGGGTATATGCCTCAGATGCCGTACGGATATATGCCGCCACCCCCGCCGCCATACGGTTACATGCCGCCTCAGCCGCCTTACGGCTATATGCCGCAAATGCCTCATGGGGCACACCACACAGAGCACCACGGGGAAGACCCCTTCGGCATGCTCTTCGGCAAATTCGGGGAGATGATCAAGGAAAACCCCAATCTTTCCGCAGTGGGAAAAATTGCGGATGCGTCAGGAAGCGACTTTATCAAGGGAATGCTGATCGGGGCGGGCGTTGCCATGCTCTTTTCCAACGATTCCATAAAGGATTCACTGATGAGTATTTTCTCTAAAACACTCGGCGGCATGACAGACGATGCCGAAGAGACCGAATAAGGAGGATTTTTTATGCACCATCTGGCAAAAGCGGCCGCGGGAGCCTCTCTCATAGGGGCGGCGGCAGGCGCTGTAGTGGGCGGAGCAGTTTCCGCAGCAAAACAGGCGCAGGATGTTAAGGAAGGAAAAATCACCAAGGAAGAAGCGGCCAAAAGAACCGCAAAAGACGCGGCAGGCGCAGGAGCGGCGACAGCAGTGGGCGTTGCGGCTGTGAGCCTTCTCAGGCTCGGCGGCGTTTTCGGCATACTCACGGTTTTTGCCGTTGCCGCAGGCACAAAATACCTTCTGGACACCGAAGGCAAAAAGACCTGTAAAAAAGTGAAAGCAGCAGCAGGCAAAGCCGCCGGAAAAGTAAGCGAAGCGGCAGCCTCCGTCAGTGAAAAGCTTAAAGACGAAGAACCCTTGAAATCAGAATAATATATAAAAAAGGAGATTGACATGAGCGATCAGAAACAGAATCCCCAGAACCCTCAGGCACCCCACTACGGATATTACCCCTACCCCTACCCTCCCCAGCAGCAGTATGCGGATCCTTCCGTTTACCCCCATCTTAAACAGTGGTTCAACTTCCGTGAACCCAGCTATGTAAAAGGCTTCGCAGTGGGTGCGGGCATTGCCCTTCTGCTCACCAACCCCACAGTTAAAAAAGCCATAGTCAAAGGCGTTGTTAAGGTTTGGGGCGGACTTCAGTCCGGCGTTGAAGAGCTGAAAGAGCAGATCAGGGATGTTCAGGCGGAAGTCGAAGGAGAATAAGCGTGAGCGGCGAAAAGAAGGCGGCGAAGAAGAAAAATCCGTCCGCCGTAATGCGAAAACGCAGGCTGGTCAAAAACGCCATGATACTCACCATGGCGGCGACTGTTGTCTCAGGGTTCGGTAAAGGCAAGGCGGCAAAGCATGTGCACATAGCCGCCGGATGCGCCCTTGTGGGTTTAAGTATTTACCACAACTACCTTTACCCTGAAAATATGAAAAGTTAGAAGGTGCTGTCATTTTAGGCTCAATGTTTTTCACCGGACTTGAAAAGGTCGGAATAGTGCATGACATGCCGGGGCGAATCCGTCTCAAGGCTCCCGTTCTGGGCAATCCCGCTCTGGATGCAACCCTTGTGGAATCCGGTCTGGAGCAGATTAAGGGCGTGAAATCCGTCCGTGTGAACCAGAAGGCCAAAACGGCAGTGGTCAACTTTGACAAAAATACAGATGTACGGGGCGATGTTCTGGATGTTCTCTCAGCGTTCAGCCATACGGTTTTCAACGCGGAGGAGGAACTCCAGAACTCTCCGGATTTAATCAATGTCTACTGGGCGGGAACAATGTGGATTCTCAAGCTGTTCCTGCCGCAGGGGCTTAGGCGCCCGCTTACTTATCTCGGCGCCGCACCTATCCTCATGGAGGGTATAGAAACTCTGTTCACCAGAGGACTCAAGGTCGAAGTGCTGGACGCGGCGGTTATCTCCATGCTGCTTGCCAGAAAGGACTACTTCACCGCAGGCTCCATAACCTTCCTGCTTAATCTGGGACATTATCTTGAGGAATCCGCCGAGTACAGATCCGACAAAATGCTGAAAAGCCTTATCAAGCCCGAAGTGGAATACGTCTGGGTTGTCAGGGGGCAGTCGGAAGAAAAAACGGCGGTCACCGATCTCCAGATTGGCGATATGGTGCGCGCGGGCTCAGGGGAGATGATACCTGTGGACGGCAAAGTCGCCTCCGGAGAGGGGCTTGTGAATCAGGCCTCGGTGACAGGCGAAAGTCTGCCTGTTCACATCAAGCCGGGTGACTACGTATATTCCGGCACAGTGATGGCCGAAGGAAAAATCATCATCGAAGCCGAAAAGGTCGGCTCCGAAACAACAACTGCCCGCATAGCCAAATTCATAAGCAATTCTCTGAAAAACAAATCCAGAACGGAAGTGAAAGCCTTCGCCGCGGCTGACAAAATGGTTCCAGTGACCTTTGCCGCAGGGCTTGCGACCCTGCTTCTCACAAGGGATTTCAGGCGTGCGTCCTCTGTTCTTTCCGTGGACTATTCATGCGCGCTCCAGCTTGTCACGCCGACAGCGATCAAGGCCAGCATGTTCAACGCCGCAACAGAAGGCATATTCATCAAGGGCGCTCAGGCCCTTGAAAACCTTGCGGAAATAGACACTATCATCTTTGACAAAACAGGAACGCTCACAAAAGGGATGCTCTCCGTAACGGAGGTTCAGCCCTATAACGGATATAATGAAAACGAAATAGTCAGAATCGCGGCCTCTGCCGAGGAATACTACTCACACCCCATAGCCTCCGCCGTTGTGAAGGAGGCCGAAAACCGCGGCCTCAAAACAGAGCAGACAGGCGAGGTGGACTTCATCATAGCCCACGGCGTTTCCGCCTATGTGGGGGGCAAAAACGTCCTTGTGGGGAGCCACCATTTCGTGGCGGAGGATGAAAAAATCGTCTGCTGTTTCGCTGATGAAGACGCAGGCAGAATGCGCAAAAAGGGGCAGACAATACTTTATGTCGCTATAGACGGGAAGCTCTGCGGGCTGATTGCGCTCAAAGATACCTTGCGCGATGAATCGGCTCAGGTTATAAAAGAGCTAAAGAAGCACGGCGTTAGAAAGACCGTTATGCTCACCGGCGACCACCGTGATTCCGCACTGCATGTGGCGGAACTGCTCGGAATAGACGAAGTTTATTATGAAATGAAGCCCGAAGACAAAGCGGGCATAGTGAAACAGCTTAAAAATCAGGGGTGCAGAATCGCCTTCGCAGGAGACGGTGTGAACGACGCACCCGCCCTGCTCACCGCAGATGTGGGCATCAGCCTTCCTCAGGGGGCGGATCTCGCTAAAGAGACAGCCGCAGTCATACTCCTTAGGGAAGACCTCATGGGAATAGTCAAAGCAAGGGTTCTTGCTGTGAAAACCATGAAGGTCATAAGGCAGATGTTCCGGTTTAACATAGGCGTGAACACCGCCACCGTTGCTCTCTCGCTCATGGGCAGAATAAGCCCGCTGGCAAGCGCTCTGCTCCACAACGGAACCACGCTTTCGACACTGATTTACGCCCTCAGCCTCTCCTCCTACGGCGTAAAAAGAAAAAAGGAGAAGTAGATGCTTAACCTTCAACACGCCGAAAGCGGCCTCTGCTACATAATCAAAGGAACCCCGCAGGGGGAATCCGCCCAGAAGCTCGCTTCTCTTGGGCTTTATAAAGGCAGTGCCGTGACAAAGCTCGAAACTGATGACATAAAATATCCCACCGTCAAAGTTGACACAAAAAACGGAGTAAGGGTTATAAGCGGTCAGCTCGCAAAGCATATCACTGTCCGTGCGGGCTCAGGAGAGCCGAAACCATTTTACACTGCCCCCCTTTCATCCACAGTAATCACCCATAATCTCGGCAGGTGCGATAAAAACGCCGCCAGACTCGCCATGCTCGGCATAAAGGAAAGAATAAAGCTGAAAATAATAAAATACCTGCCACCTATGGAGTATGTTGTTATGGTTAATCACAAAAACCGTGTGCGCATTTCAGAGGCTGTCGCCGCAATGATAATAGGCGATACGGAGAACAGGAAGAATTTTCAGTTCACATTCTCACCCAAAGGGGCGGAATTTAAAGTTAAAGGCATAGCGGCAGGGAAGAAAATAACCGCCTTCCTCTGCGGTGTCGATATATGCACAGGCTCCGTAATAAGCATGGAAGGAATAGAAAGCGGAAAGCGGGTGGATCTTGATGCTGAGCAAGATGTCGTTCTCCACACTCATGAAGGGCTTATAATAACCATGTCCGCAAAAACCGCCTCAATGATCGAAGTCGGCCATCATTAAAAACCGCACATCCTGCTCTTGTGTTCGTACTGACAGCGTTTAATCGGCTATTTCAAATCCCCCTCAGTCCCCCTTTAAAAAAGGGGGAAGCTATTGCAGATAAAGGCAAAAAACACCCTCCTTTCCTAAAAGAGGGCGGGGGAGGATTTATGTAGACATATTTTTTTCAGCTTTTGAAATAAACATGTAGTTGAATCACTCTATATCTGCCGTTCGTCACTCTGAACGCCAGTGAAGAGTCTCAACTTCCCGGCAATCTGAGATTCTTCACCCCCTACGGGGTTCAGAATGACGCTGCTCATCTGTCATAACAATCCAAAACCGTACATCCTGCCCTTGTGTTCATGTCGGCAGTCTTTGAACAGCTATTTCAAATCCCCCTCAGTCCCCCTTTAAAAAAGGGGGAAGCTATTGCAGATAAAGGCAAAAAACACCCTCCTTTCCTAAAGGAGGGCAGGGGAGGATTTAAAAAGAAGTCCTGTTTCCGCTTATTTCGTTTTCATTGTGAGTGAGACTCGTCCGCGATCCTTATCCACGGAGAGAACGCGCACATGAACGTTATCGCCGACGGAGACTATGTCGGACGGGTGTTTCACAAATCTGTCCGCAAGGTGTGAGATGTGCACGAGGCCGTCATTTTTCAGGCCGAGGTCAACAAACGCGCCGAAATCCACCACGTTGGTCACCTTCCCCTGAAGCGTCATCCCCTCTTTTATGTCCTCAAGGTTGACCACGCCTTTTTTAAATATAACGGGATCAAGGCTGTCCCTTATATCTCTGTCCGGCCTTTCAAGGTTTTCCAGAATGTCCTTCATAGTAAATTCGCCGAGCCCTGTTTCATCCGCTATCTTTTTGATATTCTTACTTTTAAGGGCAAGGCGGATAAGCTCCGTATTTCTTAATGATATATTCAGCTTATTCAGAAGCGAATATGTGGCCTCGTAGCTTTCCGGGTGTATAAACATTGCGTCCATAGGCTCCTCACCGTCATAAACCTTGAGGAAACCCGCACACTGGAGGAAGGTCTGCTGGCCTATGCCGTCCACCTCCATAAGCTGTCTGCGGCTCATGAAGCGCCCTATCTTCTCACGAAGTGCCACGATCTTCTCAGCGGTGCTTTTTGTGAGCCCCGCCACATACTGGAGCAGTGAAGGGCTTGCAGTGTTGAGATCCACACCGACGCTGTTCACCACATCCTCAACAACGTTTTCAAGGCTTTCACCGAGCTTTTTCGGGTTAACGTCATGCTGATACATCCCGACGCCTATTGAGCGCGGCTCTATCTTAACAAGCTCGCTGAGCGGGTCTATAACCCTTCTGGCGATTGAGATTGCGCCTCTGATGGTGACATCAAGCTCCGGAAATTCCTTCGCCGCAACCTCGCCCGCCGAGTAAACCGATGCGCCCGCCTCGCTGACGATGGTATATGTTATTTTAAGTTCTTTATCTTTAATGAGTTCCGCCACAAACTCCTCGGTTTCACGGCTGGCTGTGCCGTTGCCGATCGCAACTGCCGTCACGCCGCATTTCTCCATGGATTTAAGGAAAAGCCTGCGGCTCCCTTCCACATCCTCCTGCGGTTTGGTGGGGTACATCACCCCCCAGTCCAGAAGCCTGCCCGTTTCGTCCACAACGGCGAACTTGCAGCCCGTTCTGTATGCTGGGTCTATTCCCATTATCACCTTGCCCTTAACCTTAGGCGTGAGGAGCAGACTTTTAAGGTTTTTCGCGAAAACATCTATGGCTTTGAGCTCTGCCTCGTCCCTCAGAGTGGAGCGGAGGTCAAGCTCGGCGGAAACGCTGATCGTTTTTTTGAGGGCAGTATTTGCGCATTTCAGGGTGATGCTGTTCAGCTTCATCCCCTTCTGGGCGGAAATCCCTGTTACAGCCGCAAGACAAAGCTCCTCATCGGGATTGAGCTTCACTTTGAGAACCTTTTCCCTCTCCCCCCTGAAAATGGCAAGAACCCTGTGGGGCGGCAGTGTGGTTATCTTCTCTTCATATTCGTAGTAGTCCTCATAGGATGTTCTTTCCGTAACCTCTTTGCGCTTCTCGCAGGAGACAACCGTGGTGGAGGAATAAAGCTCGCGGATTCTGGTTCTCACATCAGGATCACGCCCTATGTCTTCGGTGATAATATCCGTTGCCATCTCTATGGCTGCGGGAACGTCCGCAACGGCCTCGTTTATGTATTTCGCCGCTTCCGCCTCAAGGCCTTTTAAGTCCTCCGCGGTTCTTATATAATCCGCCAGAGGAAGAAGCCCCGCCTCGCGGGCTATGTCCCCTTTGGTTTTGCGTTTTGATTTGTACGGAGCGTACAGGTCTTCCACATCCTTGAGGGTTTCTGCGGCGCGGATAGCCTTTTCAAGCTCCGGCGTGAGCTTTTCACGCTCTCTTATGGCCTCGATGACTTCTTCCTTTCTCTTTTCGAGGTTCACTATGTATTCGTATCTTTCGATAACCGCCCTTATCTCCTCCGCTTCCATACCGCCAGTCATTTCTTTTCTGTAGCGGGCGATGAACGGAACCGTGTTACCTTCGAGGTGAAGCTCGATAAGGTTTTTCACATTGCTGAGTCTGAGCGAAAATTCATTTGCAACTTTTTCGATGAACATATTCTACCTTTAAATAAATTTTTTATACCCACAGCAGCAGGTAATACCATGCCGCAGCGGTGATGAAGGAAAGAGGTATGCCTACCCCGACCATAAGTGCCGTAAGTGGTCTGTCGAGATCGTTTTCCGCCGCGATTATGCTCGCTGTGATCATGGGCGCCATGGCCGCCTCGAAAACAGTGACCTGAATGGCCTGCCCGCGGGCTCCGAACACAAGAACATACAGCAGGAATATGACAAGCGGAGCTATAATTAGTTTATAAAAAAGACCTAAACTCAGCCTGCCGTATGCGGTTTTTATATCCCCCAAGTGAAGCTGAAACCCCACTGAGGCGAGAGCCAGAGGTGTTATGGTTGCTCCCAGAGCACGGAGGAAGTCTATGAACCAGGGGGGGAAAACCACAGGCTTGAGTATCAGTGCCAGCGCCATAGCCTGAAACGGGGGAAACATCAGCACTTTCTGTACTATTTCCCATGAGCTTACCCTGCCTGAGGCATATTTTGCCGCAACCATTATTCCCAGTGTGGAGAGAACAAAGAACGAGCCCTGATCGCACAGAACGCCTATGCCGATAAGCTCCTCGCCGTAAAAGGCGTTTATCATGGGAAAGCCCACGAACGAGGTGTTCCCAAGACCGCCGGAAAGCATAAGACAGCCGATGGTTTTGTCATTCAGCTTTAGCATTTTTCCGACAATGAGAAAAAAACCGGCGCCGAAAGCGAATACAATAATCCCCATGAGAGCGGGAAATATAAGATCCGAGCTGAATTCAAGCTGGTGGATATAAAGCAGTGTAACGGCAGGGAATGTTATGTTGATGATGAACTGGTTCAGAACATTTGCCGTTCCCGAAGGGAAGCGTCCTGAACGCTTCATCACGATTCCCATGATGAAGCTGTAGAGCATTACAAGCATATTCACCATATCAGAGCCCGCTTACAGGTCGAAATCCGCCCAGACCGGGCAGTGATCAGACGGGGAGTCCATCCCCCTTGTTTTGTAATCTATCCCTGCGCCAACCGTAAATCCTGCCAGAGCGGGGCTCACAAGCACAGTATCTATACGCAGACCGCGTTTCGGTTCACGCTCGAAGCCTTTGCTTCTGTAGTCAAACCATGAGAAAAGCTCAGCGGATTCAGGATGGATTATGCGGTAGCTGTCCTGCATTCCGAGGGAGAAAAACATACTCATCCACTCCCTTTCCTCCGGAAGAAAACAGCACTTGCCCTCTTTCAGCCATCTTTTCATGCTGTCAGCGCCTATGCCGACATCCAAGTCCGTGTAAGCCACATTAAAATCACCCGCAAGGGCGTAAAGATCAGTCTCTTTGAAGTTTGTTTTTATATACTCCGCCACTCCGGCGTAAAATTCGCGCTTCATGGTGAATTTTCTTTCGGTGTCCCTGCTCTCTCCCTGCGGGAAATAGCAGTTGATTACACTCAGCATCCCCTTAGGCGTTTCAAAGCGGCACATTATAAAACGCTTCTGCTCACCTTCCGCCTTCAGCCCCTTTTCAACATAAACAGGCTTCTGTCCGGAGAGAACGGCAACCCCGTAATGGGTTTTCTGTCCGTAGCATTCGCTGTGAAACCCCATACCTGCGAACTCTGAAACAGGAAAAAACTCATCCTCGGTCTTGGTTTCCTGAAGCGCAATAATGTCCGCACCGTTTGCCGAAGCAAAGGCCGCAACGTGCGCCGTTCTTTTCCTGACACTGTTCACATTGAATGAGACTAATTTCATAATCACTTCCTTAATTTCAGCTTTTCAGTTTACTAAATTTTGCCCATTATAATCAAGAGCGGTGTTTGAATTTGTGGTATAATAAAATTTGCCAAAGAGGGGATATGAAGATACTTTACTTTCCGGGACTTGCCCATGTTGTTGAAAAATCAGTAAATACAAAGAACAGCCTGAAATATATCCACCTCGCCGGCCGCTTCCATGTTGACATCTACCCATACAGCCGCACACCTGAACTCAGCGATATAAAAGGTTATGACGCCCTTGTGGGCTCATCATTCGGGGGGTATTTCGCTCTCAACATGGCGGCACGGAAAAACATAACAGGAATCGCCGTTAACCCGTCATTCTATCTGGACAAGCGAATACGGATGCTGAAAGTCACAGGAGACGGGCTGGATCACATTGACGAGGACAGGCTCATAACTCTGAAATGCGCCGAATCACTGAAAAAAAACGGAAACATGCTTCATGTTTTTATGAATATGGATGATGATGTGATTGAGCCTTCGGGGATAAAAAGAGCGTGCACTGAACACGGAATAAATTTTTATCAGTTCGACAGCGGCGGTCACGAAGCCCATAACTTCGAAAAGGATATGATGCCCGTAATAATGGAGATTCTGAGATAACAACCCCAAGGAAGGGGTTGCGCCGTGCGGAGCGAAGCCTTGCTTTGCAAGGCGCGAGCGTGTATTCAAAATTTCCATGGATGGTAAATTTTGAATTATCAGAACAAGATGCTGCGCCGTGCGGAGCGAAGTCTTCCTTTGCAAGGCGCGGGCGGTTCCTAACAAATCCTTGCCCGCCCTCCTTTATCAAAGGAGGGCATTTTTGCTTTTAACCGCAACAGCTTCCCCCTTTTTCAAAGGGGGACCGGAGGGGGATTTAAGACATCCTTAGTCACCCCTCTCCTAAGCTAAAACTTCACAACCTTAGGCGTGTTTTTCGCAAATTGCGGCATTGTCATTCCGGCTTTTGCGTTTATGTATGTCGGGTCAGTGACAGTATAGCGTTTGCCTTCAAATGTCACATAATCGCCTTTCACGTTTGATTTAAAAGCTACAGCCGCCGCTATGTGCCCCGGATAATCCAGAAACACAGCATCCAGTCCGAGAAGCTGTTTCACCAGATAAGTGAAGAGTATGCTCCTGTCCTCGCAGTCTGAGTAAGGGTAGTAGATTGTTTCCATGGCAAAGAGGAATTTCTCCCGTCCGAACTGCTGATCATCCGTTGCATATTTAAACGCTGTCTGAACGAACTTGAGAAGGATATTCACGGCCTCCTCATCACTTTTGCCTTTTATAATGGGCGCAAGCTGAGTAAGAAGCGGCTTGCCTGCCCAGTCGGGAAGTCCGGCCTCTCCGTAAAGATTCACATCTGTCTGCGGATGATATTTCAGATAAACTATATCGTTCATATTATAAGGAACTTTTATACTGAAAGACTGCCCGCCGTAGCTGAAGCTGAGCTCTCTCTCGGAAATTTTTCTGCCGAAGTCAGGATAATCCGCCATGCGGAAGTCCATGGCTCTGTCCGCCTTGGGGTAGCTTTTTTCATAAGTGTACACACTGCCGAGATTTTTAATGAACCCGTCAGCGGAAACAGCGTAGTATCTCTTATCGTTAAGCGTGAAGAATGAGACTCCGTAAAGCTTTGTGCTTGCGGGAACAAGAAGGTACACATTGCTTTTGTCGTATGCGGTTCTTGTTTCATAGCCTGCTTTGCTGAGGATGAACCATGTGAGCAGAACCTTTCCGTTCCTATCCGCCGCTATTTTTCCGGAAGCCTCGCTCACAAGGAGGATGAACCCCCAGTCAGTCATTTTAAGCTCTTTTCTGTATTTAAGAAGGTTGTTAACCAAAGGCTCGTAGTCCGAAAGAGCCGCCTTCTCCCAGAATTCACCCAGCTTCTTCCCGTTAAGAGGCTCTTCCGCTCCAAGCTGAAGTTTGGGGTCATAGCCGACTTTAACAGGACTGCCGAAGAAAACAAATTCCAGCGCTCTCCCTTTTATCACCGGAGGAGCCACTACAACCGGCTCGGGAACCGGAACAGGCACAGGCTGAGGAATCACCGTAACTTCGGGTAAAGGCTTCAGCTGAGGTTTGGGCTCAGGCTTCACCACAGGTGCGGGAACAGGCTCAGGCTTGGGTTCAGGCTTAGCCACAGGCGCAGGAGCAGGCTCGGGCTTGGGTTCAGGCTTCACCACAGGCGCGGGAGCAGGCTCGGGCTTGGGCTCAGGCTTCACCACAGGCGCGGGAGCAGGCTCGGGCTTCACCACTGGCGAGGGGGGCATGGGGGGCAGGGGTTTGACAGGTTCCGGAACGATTATCGGCTTGGGCTGTACAGGTTTTGCAACAGGAAGCGGAGCTTTTTCCTCACTGGGCGGCGCCACAGGTATTTTTATCGGCTTGGGCTCGTCAATCTGCTTAACCGGTTCCTCTGTCTCGACGCGGATCCACATCTCTTTCAGAAAGGCGGTAAATTCCTTATCCCTTTCATCCTTAAACTGCTGGAACTCGTCCATCTGTGATTTCATATATTCTTCAAATGTTTCAGCATTTATCACTGAGAAAGTGGAAAACACCGTGAGAATTATCAAAGCCGTTCTGCCGAAGCGCATAGTCTCCTCCTGAACATCAAGAAACCTTGGTACAAAAATATTATACAGCTAAAATAATGCTTTGGTCACACAAATGTACAGGTAAAAGGAACAAAAAGGCGCCCCCGGAAAACGGGAGCGCCTTATTTTGAGAATTTATTTGAAGGATATTTCGATGATTTCGTATTCGATTTCGCCGCCGGGAGCCTGAACTATGGTCTCATCGCCGACTTTTTTATTCACAAGAGCTCTTGCGAGGGGGGAGAGAATAGAGATTGTGCCGCTGCTGATGTCAGCTTCGTCGGGTCCGACAATCTTGTAGGTTTTTCTCTCTTCCGTATCAATATTTTCCACTGTAACGGTGGCACCGAAAATAACCTTTTCGGAGGTCAGGGAGGTAATATCTATAATGTCGAATCTGCCGATCTTGCCTTCAAGTTCGGCTATCCGCGCCTCTATCATTCCCTGCCTTTCCTTCGCGGCATCATATTCGGCGTTTTCGCTCAGGTCGCCGTGACTTCTCGCCTCGGCAATGGCTTCAACCGCCTCTTTTCTTTCAGTCGTCTTGAGCCTTTCCAGCTCTTTTTTAATCTTCTGAAACCCTTCTTTTGTTATCGGGATTCTTTCCATTGACATCCTCCGAAAGTTTCCTGCCGGTGACGAAGGTGTTAATATAGCCGTCATTGAATCTAATTTCAAGTTCATCTTCTAGATGGACGTCTTTTGCCTTCCTGACCAACCTGCTGTTTATGCTTACCAGCGCATAGCCTCTTTCCAGAGCCTTTTCGGGGCTGACCCCGCCGAGCCTCGCGCTGAGGAGCTCGAGTTTCTGTTTATTTTCCTTCAGTGCGTCCAGCGAGAGAGCTTTAAGCATCCTCACCGCGCTGTCCGTTCTGTTTCTCATCCTTTCCACACGTATTCCCGGGTGGTGTTTCCTTATCACTCCGGCGCAGGTGTCCAGCTTTCTGGAAACACCGAAAAGCCTCTCCTTCATCTTAGAGGCTATTTTCTGCTCACGCACGCCAAGCATATTTTTAAGAGAGGCTATCTTAGCCGCCGGAGATGAAGCCCCGAGCCTGCGCCCCAGAAAGTCCATCCGCTGATTCAGGCGGTTGAGCCTGTTCTCCATGAAGGAGCCTAGCCTGTCGCGGTAGACCGCGAGTTCTTTCTCCCTGACAGCGTAGCCTTCGGAAAGTTTGACCGCGGCCGCTGTGGGCGTGGCCACTCTCAAATCCGCCGTGAAGTCGCATATGGAGAAATCTCTCTCATGCCCGACAGCGGAAATACAGGGAACCTTCGTTGCCGCAACGGCTCTGGCCACGTTCTCCTCGCTGAAAACCGCCAAGTCCTCAAGCGAGCCGCCGCCGCGCATAAGCACAACAGCGTCATAAACCTGCGTGAGGCTTCCGGCCGTGTTCAGAGCCTTTATAATGGGAAGCGCCGCTTCCTTGCCCTGCACAGGCACTGGCCAGATGTCTATCACAAACCTGCCGCCGGTTTTTTTGGCGGTGGTTATAAAATCCGTAACAGCCGCACCCGTGGGTGAGGTTATGAGAGCTATGCGCTCCGGCAGTTCGGGAACCCTTTTCTTGCGGGCTTCGTCAAAGAGGCCTTCAGCCTCGAGCCTGCGTTTTGTTTCTTCAAACTTCTGCCAGAAAAGACCCACTGAGTCATACTCAATTTTGCGGGCTATGATCTGGTAGGCGCCGTCGGATTCGTAGAGTTTGAGCTCTCCGGTGACTTCAACGGAATCGCCGTTTTTGGGCACATATGAGCGGGAGGATGAAGCGGCGTTTTTAAACATCGCCACTCTGATCTTCGCTTTGTCATCCTTCAGCGAGAAATAGACATGCCCTCTGGGGGAAACGGAAAAACCGGTTATCTCCCCGCTGATGGTGACTGTCTCCCTGAAAGTGCCCTCAAGGAGATTTTTAATTGCTTCGGTTATCTCCGTTACTGTGAATCTTTTCATTGCCTATTATATAAATGTCCTCATCCGGTGAGCGCATGTTAAGCTCCTTCCTGATAAGAAGCTCAAGATATTCCTTGTCCTTTTTTATGGCCTCAAGTTCTTTCTGAAGGCTTCTGATTTTGGAGTCCATCTCCATAATCTGAGCTTCGTAGGTGTTTTTAAGCCCCACGAGCTCCCTGTATTTGAGCACGCCGTTATGGCCGAAAAAGAGGTAAAGCACAAGTCCTGCAATAAGTGCAAAGTAAATTAAGCCTGCTTTCATGGTTTTTTCGCCTTCTGCTCCACAATTCTCGCCGCGGTCTGTCTCAGAGTAGCGGGAACTTCCTTTGATCTTGCAAGCAGTTCCACATCCTGACTCATGAGCCTGCCCACAAGCCCCATTGTTATGTCAAGGGGGGTTTTGGGATTTTTAGCCATTGCGCTGATGATAGTATAACTTTTCATCCATTCCTTGTTCAAGGCAACTTCACGGAAAATATGCTCTGAAGTGCTCTTGTTTTTCACAAGGAATTCAACCTCATCCTCTGTCATTCTGGGATTGCGCATCACAGCAGATGAGATCTGCTTGTTCGGGCTGCGCACCAGGAGTCCGCGCGCCTGCTTATTCCCTTTGGAGGCAAGCTTTATCTTCTGGGAAGTACTCATTTTCTGAATCTGACCGTAGAGATTTTCCTCAAGTTCTTTTTTCGCTTCAGGATCCGGCTGCCAGCCGGAAATATCCCTTACTCTCGCCGCTGTACGGTCGCTGAGAAAAGGGTTTTTCAGAAGCAGAACCGCCAGTGACGGTTCATCAACCAGAATATCCGCATCCGCCAGATTTTCCAGAATCTCTTCCTCCGCGGACTGGGCAAACGCAGTGAAGATATCCGCGCGCAGCCCCTTGTTCGCGGAGGCCGCCGCAAAAAACTCCGGCGAGTTTTTCATCATCCGGCAGAGAAAAACAAACAGCTCGCCGCCAAGAGAAGGCTCACTGCACAAAACCCCGTAGAGATCTGTCCTGTTTCTGAGCCATTCGTAAAGAGGCTTGGCCAGCGTTCTTCTCTTTTCCAGAACGCACTTAACCCACAGAGGTTCGTCCCCTGCGGGCACTCGGTTTTCCGCAAGAATCTGTGATGCAGTGCCGTCATCCGTTTCCATGTTCAGAAACGAAGAAGTGGAAAGCTCCATCCTGCCCTCTGCCGGAATATTTTATTCAGGTGAACCCGCCGATGCAGTCTCTGCGATCAGGTAGTTCCTCATTTTTTCAAAAAACTCCAGCGCCTGCGGGAAGGTGTAGTCCTGAAAAGTCCACGGCAGAGGCTGATAGGCGTTTTTTCTTCTCTGAAGCTGAAGGTCGGCATAAATCCTGCCGCCTATATATATTCTGTGGGTAAAATTCTTTGTGCTGGCGGCGACAACTTTCTCAAGCGCCACATAACCGGGATCAACGTTTATAAATCTTTTTCCGTCTTTCATAAGGCTGTTTTCAAGCTCCACAGCCCTAATCTTGAACTCCGTCAGTCTTTCCGGCGAATCTATCACTTCATATCCGGCGAAATATTTCGACTGAGGCCTGCCCATTTCGGGCGTGTAGTATTCCGTGTGGCTGAAATCAAACTCGGAAGACCTGAACAAAGGCTTCCCGAAGATGCCGGCGATGGCGGTATCAGGTTCAGGAAAATGCTCCCTGTTGTAAAGAACCGCATTGAAATAAACAACCTTTAAAGGTTCTCTGAAACCGCCGCCGAAAACCATCAGGCCATTTCTATTTCGTCGATTTCCTCGGAGGGTTCGATGGTGGACACTGCGTGTTTGTAGATCATTTTCTGCGAATCATCCTTGAGAATGATTACAAAATTGTCAAACCCTTTTATAAGTCCTTCTATCTTGACTCCGTTAACCAAATAAATAGTAACAGCGATGCGTCTTTTCCTGATATGGTTAAGAAAAACATCCTGAATATTGACTTTTTTGCTCATAATACCCCCGGAAACAACAATAACGTTAATTCACAAGTATAAGTCACGGTTAATTTTTTTTCAAGCCCAATAATCACGTATGAAAGCGGAAAGCAGGCTTGCGTTTTTTTCATCCCCTGCGAGGAGTTCCGTCAGTCCGGCCATATGCCTGAACCATGTGACCTGCCGCTTGGCGAAGTTGCGGGTCTTCTGCTGAACTGCTGCCAGAACCGAAGGGAAATCAGCCTCTCCTTTCACCAGAGCCGCGGTTTCGCGGTAGCCTATGGCTTTGAAGGACTGCATATTCTCATTATACCCGCAGTCCAGCAGGTTTTTCACCTCATCCTTCCAGCCCGCTTCAAACATCTTCATAACGCGCCCGTTTATGCGGGCGTACATCCGCTCACGCTCATCCGCTATAAGAAAGACGGAATATTTATGTCTGGGGTTCACATGAAAAGCCTTCTGCGCCTCGCGAACATTCATTTTACAGAGTGCGTTTATCTCAAGCCCGCGGATTATCCTTGTTTTATCGGACGGGGGGATGGAGGAGGCAAACTCAGGATCGAGAGCCCTGAGCCGCTCATGAAGAAGGGCAAAGCCGTGCTTTTCACCCTCCTCCTCCAGTGCGGCTCTGAAATTTTCATCCCGCCTAGGTGCGCTGAAAATCCCTTTTATCAGCGTTTCGGCGTAAAGGCCTGTTCCGCCTGCGATTATGGGAATTTTGCCCCGTGAGGCTATATCATCAATCAGCTTTTCCGCATTTTCGAAAAAGTCGCCTGCGGAGTATGTCTGATCAGGGTTAAGAATATCTATGAGATGGTGGGGAACCGCCGCAAGCTCGTCCTTTGAGGGTTTGGCGGTGCCTATGTCCATGCCTCTGTAAACCTGATAAGCGTCAGCGCTTATTATCTCGGCGTTGTGACGGAGCGCAAGCTCTATGGCGAGAGCGGTTTTGCCAGTGCCTGTTGCCCCTGTGATTATGGGAATGATCATCTGTTGAACTTCCTGAACAGGGTTTCCTTGTCAAGGGAATAGGTTATAGGCCTTCCATGGGGGCATGTGTGCGGATTGGAGGTTTTCAGCAGGTCGGCCATTATTCTGTCCATTTCGGGGAATGTGAGCTTCTCCCCCGCCTTGACGGCGCACTTGCATGACATTGTGAGAATTCTGGAATCCTCCTGTCTGCCTTTTGAGCACTCTGCCATTTCGGAGAGCATCTCCCTTATTTCCTTTTCTATGTTGCGCTTGAGGATATCCGCCGGAACACGGACAATTTTCAGGCTGTCAGTACCGAAAACTTCGAGCCCGAAGCCGAAGGCGGCAAGATCCTCCGCATTTTCCTCAGCGGCTCTGAGTTCTTCGGCGTCCGCCTCCATAACCATAGGCTCAAACAGGACTATGGAAGGGATGTTCACGTTTTTTTCATTGAGAAACTTCTCATAAAGCACACGCTCATGCGCCACATGCTGATCAACGAAGAACACGCTGCCGTTCATCTCGCAGATTATCAGCGAGTCAAACGCCTGACCGATTATGCGGTAAGGGCGTTCTTCATATACGGGCTTCTGAATCTGCGCATGTTCTCTGTATGTATTTGAATAACTTGGTTTTTCCTGAACTATCTCCATAACGGAGGTTATATCGAAGGAGGGTTTTGCCTCTGCCACAAAATATTCCCTAGGCTCTGAGGCTTCCCCGCCGAACCAGTCGGGAATGACGTTTACGGCAGATTCTTCCTGTCCTGCGGGCGCATTTTTCCTGTTGTCCAGAGCTTCCCTGACGCAGTCATGCACCATGCCGAAAATATCCCGTGAGTTCAACATCTTAACAACAGCCTTGGCGGGATGCACGTTCACATCCACATCTTCCGGGCGAACCTTTATCTCGATTGCGCAGGCGGGGTATCTGTTTTCGGGAATAAGCCTGTGATAAGCCTGAACAGCTGCCTGAACAACCGCGGCATCCTTCACCACACGCCCGTTGACGGCGACTGTCATCGCGTCTCTTCTGTATCTCTGCACTGTGGGGAGGCTGACCGCCGCCCGCACGAAAACGCCGCTGTATTCCTTCTCCCCGTATGTGAGTTCGTCCACACCCAAAGCGGTTTTCGCCTTCTGGAGAAAGCTGTCGTTCCGCCCGCAGGAGAACACTTCCTTTGAACTGCTTTTGACACGGACGGACACGCCGTCGGCAAACACAGCGAACTGTTTCACAAACTTGATTATTTCCCGCTCAAGCCCCTGCGGGCTGCCGAAAAATTTCAGCCTTGCGGGAACATTGCGGAAAAGCTCCTTCACTGTCACGCATGTGCCCTGAACAGACGGAGCAGGACGCAAAGGTTCAATAACGCCGAACTTCACGCGGAGTTCGTTCCCCTCGCCTTCTCTGGCGCTCATTATGGAAAAATCGCTTACGGATGATATGGCGGCCAGGGCTTCACCCCTGAAACCGTAGGAATGTATGTTCCAGATGTCGTCTATGTCTCTGATTTTGCTGGTGGCGAACCTTTCAACGGCGGCGGGCAGATCCTCCCTGAGGATTCCCCGCCCGTTGTCGGTTATGCGGATGAGGGAGAGCCCCCCCTCTTCTATCTCAACGGAAATGCTGTCCGCGCCTGCGTCAACTGAGTTTTCCAGCAGTTCCTTCACGGCGTTCAGCGGCTTTTCCACCACCTCACCCGCCGCGACTTTATTCGAAACGCTTTCGGGAAGGCGGATGATCTCTTTCATCGTTACTCCGCGAAAACACCCATGTTGCGGAATTTTTCATATCTCTGCTCAAAAACCTGCTTGGGCGAGAGCGATTTAATCTCTTTAAGATGGCGGGCTATAACCCCTTTGAGGGTATGAGCCGTCTGGTGGTGGTTCCTGTGGGCTCCGCCGAGGGGTTCGGTTACTATTTCGTCAATGACTTCAAGCTCTTTGAGATCCTGAGCGGTGAGTTTCAGAGCCTCGGCCGCACGCCCTGCGTAGGAAGCGTCCTTCCAGAGGATGGATGCGCAGCCTTCGGGGCTTATGACTGAGTAAGTGGAATGTTCAAGCATGAGCACGCGGTTGCCCATTGCAATAGCCAGCGCACCGCCGGAACCGCCTTCACCGGTGATTACGGTAATCATGGGCACTGTAAGTTCCGCCATAACCATAAGGCTCTTGGCGATGGCCTCCGCCTGTCCCCTTTCTTCCGCCTCTATTCCGGGGTAAGCCCCGGGTGTGTCAACAAATGTTATTATCGGTCTGCCGAATCTTTCGGCAAGGTCAAACATTCTCTGCGCCTTGCGGTAGCCTTCGGGGCTTGCCATGCCGAAGTTCCTGCGGATGTTCTCTTTTGTGTTGCGCCCCTTCTGATGGCCTATAACCATAACGGGCGCATCGTTAAAGTTCGCCATACCGCAGACCAAGGCCTGATCATCTCTGAACAGCCTGTCGCCGTGGAGCTCCAGAAAGTCGGTAAACATAAGCTTGATGAAGTCAAGGGTATAGGGGCGTTCGGGGTGGCGCGCCACCATAAGCTTCTGTGACGGCGTAAGCCTCTGGTATATATTCGCCTTCACTCTCTCAAGCCTTTTCTGGAGAGAGTCCATCTCCTTCTGCATCTCATTGTCGGAGAGGGAGGACATATTCTTTATTTCGGCTATCTTATTTTCTATCTCAATAATCGGGGCTTCAAAATCCAAGGGCGCTGCCATTACTACACCTTCCTTAAAATATTGCGGACAGGGCGGTGTCCGCTCTCTGAAACTTTTGTATATTTCTTTTTTATGCTGAACCCTTATAACTGCATAACAGTTCAGCGTAAAAAAGACAATTTATATACAAATCAGTTTTACCTATCAGCAGTATCGACTGTTTATATAAGCGTTAAACCTGACAACTGCAAGACAAATTTACCTGTGCACAGTCTGCTCTGCAAAGTGAAAATCCTGCGGGAATGCTTCCCCGCAGGATTTTTATATTCAAGGCCGTCTCTATTTGAATGTTTCGATGGCAAGGTCGAACATAGGGGGTTTGAACCCGCCGATGAGCTTGCCGTTGAAGTAAAGCGCAGGTGTTCCGCTGATTCCCATAGCCTGTGCAGCCTGCATCTGTCCTGCTACCTTATCTATAGTGGCAGTATCATTTACAAGGGCTTTGAAAGCGGCGGCGTCAGCAGTTTTGGCGGCAAAGAAATCTATGATTTCAGCATCTGTTTTCGCATCGAAATCAGGGGTTGTGCTGTAGAGATCGTCATAGAAGTTGGCGTTCTGAGCCATTCCCGCTTCAAACACTCTGGCATAGAGCTCCGCTTTCGGGTGAAAAGCGAGGGGAAAGTGCATGAAGTATATTGCGACATCCTTTCCTGCGAGTTTTTCTTTCAGGTATTCATGGGTTCTTCTGCAGTAGGGGCACTGAAAATCGCTTACTTCCACAATGTAGTTTTTAGCGTCTTTATTGCCGTATGCGAGAGTCAGCTTGCTGAGGTCAATGTTCGCGGGGGGGGTGTTTTTGAAAACAAGTTTGTCTTTAATTCCTGTGCCTGTAGCAACTTCAGTAATATCGGGAATGATGTATCTGCCATCGGTAAACACATACTGTTCCTGGCTTCTTTCGGCGTCCTTGAAGGTGAGTTTAACAAATTTGAGAGCCTCGACACCTTCCACAGGTTCGATAACTTCAACTTCATAAGTTACATCGTTCATGTTTTTGGAGGAGAAAAACTTGCCGAGATTTTCCTTCATAACTGCGGAAACGTCCGCTTCGGGTTTTGCGGTTTCCTTCTGGGCGCCGCATGCTGCGAGAGAAACAAGCAGAAGAACGGCCAAAATAGACTTTTTCATAAACTAAAGCTCCTTTTGATATAGATCAGTAAAACTGATCTTAAAGACAGCAAAAAGTACCACAGGTTCTGAAAAAAGTCTAATTAATAACAAAAATCCCCCGTCCTGCGGGATTTTTGTACACGCTCGCGGTTTGCAAAGCAAACCTTCGCTACGCACGGCGCATTTCCATCCATGGAAATGTGACGGGACAAATAATGCAATGACCTCTTTATCCTGCCCCCAATCCTGCGGGATTTTTGTACACGCTCGTGGTTTGCAAAGCAAACCTTCGCTACGCACGGCGCATTTCCATCCATGGAAATGTGACGGGACAAATAATGCAATGACCTCTTTATCCTGCCCTCACGTCCTGCGGGATTTTTGCCCGCCGCAGGTCACTCTGAGCAAAGCGAAGAGTCTCAGCCCAATCAAACAAGAGATTCTTCACTGCGTTCAGAATGACTGAAGGGAGAGCCATTACCATAAAATATCCTACCCCGTTCACATTCCCTTTATTATTTCCTCAATCTCCCGTGCAGATTTCTCCCAGCCGAAACGCAGGATATTTTCATATCCTTTACTTATCAGTCCCGCACGCAGTTCCGCTGAACCGCGCACATTCATAACCTTCTCCGCTATATCCGCCGGATTCAGAGGGTCGCAGTAAACAACGCTCTCCGCGCACACCTCACGCAGGCTCGCCGCAGGGGATGAGACAACCGGACATCCGCTTGCCTGCGCTTCAAGGGGAGGAATGCCGAAACCTTCATAAAGGGAAGGGAAGACAAACACCGAAGCGGCGGCATACACGGAAGGAATGTCAGCATCATCTATATAGCCGGTGAAAAACACACGGTTTTTCAGGCTTTTGGTTCCGTTCACCATCTCAGCCACTGCGGAATCACCTGTGATAAACCCGTCCTTTTTACCGGCAATAACCAGATTCACACCGTCCATGAGCTCCATAGCCCTCAGCAGCGTGATCAGATTCTTGTTCGGCTTCACATTCCCCACAAAAAGAATGTAATCGTCCGGCAGGGAGTATTTTTTTATAACATCAGGATTTTTAAGACCGCTGAACAGTTTTTCATCCACGGCGTTGTAAACAACCTTTATCTTTGCCGCATCCGCCGGACAGTATTTCAGAATCTCCCCTTTGGAGAACTCGGAAACAGTGAGCACCACGTCAGACAAAGAAACTGCGCGGCGCATGACAAACTTCGCATATGCCCTCTGCACTGCGGAGAATATTCCGCTTTCCGCCGCCAGATGGTATGCGTCATGCACCGTCACAAGCCTTTTTCCCGCCCGCACAGGCAGAAGAGGAACGTTGTAGTGCGGCGACCAGAAAACATCACATTCAGGCACTTTCCTGAAAAGCTCAGCCTGCTCACTGACGGAGTATATGGGGGACGAGGTACCTATGATTTTCACTCTGTCAGCCCATGGAAAAGCTTTTATCTCCTCAGGATTCCCGAGAAGGGTTATATCAAATGAATCAATGAGAAAAGGCACAATATTTCTTATGTATGTCCCGATGCCCGATGCTCTGCACATGCGGAAATCAACAGAGAGAACTGTTTTCATAAAACTTAAAAACTCCGGAGGCTTTTTAGGGGGATATTATTGCATATTTCTTTCGTTCTTTACACCCGTTTGTGTTTTATCGTCCATAATAAAACAGCTGTCTGACAGCGTCAAAACACCATCCCTCTCTTGATTATTGCTCTTTTTAGTGATATGTATTTTTTCCCCTAATAAATTGTAAGGAGTGCTGTCGCGATGGATTATAAAAGCACGCTGAATCTCCCGGAAACCGGATTTCCCATGAAAGCCAACCTCTCCGTGAGAGAGCCGGAACGCATAAAAAAATGGGACGAAGAGAACGCGTATTCCAAAATAATGAAAAAAAGGGAAAACTGCGAAAAATACATTCTCCATGACGGCCCTCCATATGCTAACGGTCATATCCACATCGGACACGCACTGAACAAAATCCTTAAAGACTTCATAGTCAAGCTGAAATCATTCAAAGGATATCAGGCTCCGTACATCCCCGGATGGGACTGCCACGGTCTGCCCATCGAACATCAGGTGGACAAAAAACTCGGCAGCAAGAAGCATGAGCTCTCAAAATCTCAGATAAGAAAGCTCTGCCGTGAATACGCAACAGAGTTTATCAATATACAGAGAGAAGAATTCAAGCGCTTAGGCGGTTTCGGCGACTGGGACAATCCCTACATAACCATGGATCATGTTTACGAAGCCAAAACCCTTGAGGAGCTTTACAGATTCTTCAACAACGGCGGAGTTTATAAAGGCTCCAAGCCGGTTTACTGGTGCACAAGCTGTGTTACAGCCCTTGCAGAAGCCGAAGTGGAATACGACAACCACACATCACACTCAATATATGTCAAATTCCCCGTCCGTGACGCAGACAAGGCAAAGCTCGGGCTTGCGGAATCAGACAAGGCTTCATCCGTAATCTGGACAACCACGCCGTGGACACTCCCTGCGAACCTTGCCGTCTGCGTTCACCCCGACTTTGTTTACGCCCTCGTAAAAGTCACTGAGGCGGATAACAAAAATCTCGGCGGCGAATATATAATCGTTGCGGAAGAGCTTCTGGAGAAGCTTCTCGCCGAATTTAAGATAACCGCCTACGAGAAAGTGAAAACCTTCAAAGGTGCAGACCTTGAAGGTTTGAAAAATAAACACCCCTTCTACGACAGAGACTCAGCGGTAATCCTCGGCGATCACGTAACCCTTGAGGCGGGTACGGGGCTTGTTCACACAGCCCCCGGACACGGTCAGGAAGACTACGTTGTGGGTCTCAGATACGGCCTTGAGGTGCTCAACCCTGTGGATGACTACGGCGTGTTCAAAAAAGACACTGAAATATTCGCAGGAGAGCACATAAACAAAGCCAACCCCAAGATAGTCGAACTGCTTGATGAAACAGGCGTTCTTCTCTCCCACGGGAAGATAGAACACTCCTACCCTCACTGCTGGAGATGCAAGCACCCCGTAATATTCCGCGCCACTCCCCAGTGGTTCATATCGATGGAAACAAACGACCTGCGCAAAAAAGCGCTGGACGAGATAAAGAGGGTTCAGTGGATTCCCGCATGGGGACAGAACAGAATCAACGCCATGATAGAACACAGGCCGGACTGGTGCATCAGCCGCCAGAGGACATGGGGCGTGCCCATAGCCGTTTTCACCTGCCAGGACTGTGACGAGGTTTATATACCCAAAGATGTTCAGGAAAAAGTGCTCGCCTCTTTCCGTGAGCACGGCGCGGATGCATGGTTCGACATGGAAGCCGAAGAGTTTATAGGCAAAGACGCCAAATGCCCCAAATGCGGCGGAGCAAGGCTGAAAAAAGAGACCGACATCCTTGACGTATGGTTTGACTCGGGCGTTTCCCACTCCGCAGTCTGCGAAGAGAGAAAAGAGCTCGGCTGGCCTGTTAATATGTATCTTGAAGGCAGCGACCAGCACAGAGGCTGGTTCCACAGCACACTCCTTGAATCAGTCGGCACGAGAGGCAGAGCACCCTATGACGAGATACTCACCCACGGCTTCGTTGTGGACGGCAAAGGACGCAAAATGTCCAAATCCGCCGGAAACGTTGTGGCTCCCGATGAAATAATAAAGAAATACGGCGCGGAGGTTCTCCGTCTCTGGGTTTCAGCGGAAGACTACTCTGAAGATATCAGAATCTCCGATGATATAATTAGCCGTCTTGTGGAATCCTACAGAAAGGTGCGCAACACGGCGAGATACCTCCTCGGCGTAATATCAGACTTCAACCCCGACACGGACATGGTTGAGCACGATAAGCTGCTCGACCTCGACAAATATGCCCTTATCCGCTGGCAGGCCGTCAAGGAGCGCATATACGGCGCATATGACAGATATCAGTTCCACGTGTTTTACCACACGTTTCTGAACTTCTGCATAAACGATCTCAGTTCCTTCTATCTTGATATAATAAAAGACAGGGTTTACGCATACAGAAAGGATTCGCACCGGCGCAGATCCGCCCAGACAGTTCTTTTCACAATAACCAGAGAGATGAGCATAGTTATGGCGCCCATCCTCTCCTTCACTGCGGACGAGATATGGGAGTTCATCCCCGCCTGGAGCGGCAAAAGCGAACTTGTTTTCGAAGAGCTTTTCCCCAAGGTTCTCCCCCTGAAAGACGAGAAGCTTGAAGCGAAATGGAACAGAATCATAGAGATAAGAAGAGAAGTCAACAAAGCCCTTGAACTCGCCAGAACGGAAAAAGTGATAGGGCATTCACTCGGCGCGAAGGTTATCGTCGGACTCTCAGAAGCCGACAGAGCGATCATGACCGCAGATGAGGGGATAGAGAAGATCTTCATAGTCTCCGAGCTTGAGCTTGCGGATATAAGCACCCTTGAAGGCGCTTACACATCCGAGGACAAAACGGTGAAGGTAATAGCAAGCGCATCCGCCAACCGGAAATGCGAGAGATGCTGGTGTCAGGTTCCCACAGTGGGCGCCGATCCCGCTCACCCGACAATCTGCGACAGGTGCGCCGAGGCGATAAGCTGATATGAAAAAAGTGCTTATCCCTCTTTTCGCCGTCCTGCTCATTATTGATCAGGCTACGAAGATCATAGTCAAAAACACGTTCATGCTCCATGAAACCCGTGAGGTCATACCCGGATTCTTCAACCTGACCTACATACTGAACCCGGGCGCGGCTTTCGGCTTTCTGGCCAGAATGAACGAGAACTACCGTCAGCTTTTCTTTGTGCTTGTTACTTTCATAGCGATAGCCGCCGTGGCTTATCTGCTTTACAAAGAACACCACATGAAGCTGAGAGCGTTCTCTTACACTCTTATTATTGCCGGAGCGGTCGGCAATTTTATAGATAGGGTTTACATCGGAAAAGTGGTGGATTTTCTGGATTTTTATGTATCAGATTACCACTGGCCGGCCTTCAATGTGGCGGACAGTGCTATATCCGTAGGGGTCTGCTTGCTTATGCTTGACCTTTTTCTTCATAAAAGGAGTGAAAAGAAATGATAGTAAAACCTGAAAGAGCGCTGATCAGCGTTTCCAAGAAAGAAGGCGTAGCCGAATTCGCGAAAGAGCTTGCCGCAAGAGGGGTTGAAATAATCTCCACTGGCGGAACGGCCAAGCTTCTGAAAGAGAACGGAATCAAAATCACCGAAATCGGCGAGTTCACCGGATTTCCCGAAATGCTGGACGGCAGGGTAAAAACCCTTCACCCCAGAGTGCACGGCGGCATCCTTAACGTCCGTGACGATGCGGAACACCAGAAAACCATGAAGGAGCACGGTCTCAAAAACATTGATATTGTTGCCGTTAACCTTTACCCCTTTGAGGAAACTGTCTGTAAGGAAGGCGTAAGCCTCGACGAAATAATCGAAAACATAGACATAGGCGGCCCCTCCATGGTGAGAAGCGCCGCAAAGAACCACAAGTTCGTCACCATCATAGTTGACGGAGCGGACTACAAACGAGTTATCGAAGAGATGGATGCTCAGGGCGGAACCACCCTTGAAACCAGACGCGACCTCGCCAGAAAGGCATACGGCCACACTGCTCTGTATGACAGTATCATCGCAGGTTTCTTCAACAACCTTCTGGGCGTTAAGTTCCCCGATGAATACACACTCCCCGCGCGCAGGAAACAGGGTATGCGCTACGGCGAAAACCCCCATCAGGACTCAGCTTTCTACGTTCAGCCCCTTATTAAGGAGCCGGGCGTTTCCACAGGGGTTCAGCTCCACGGAAAAGAGCTTTCCTTCAATAACATAGTAGACATCAACGCCGCCGCCGAGATCATAAAGGACTTCTGCGGAGAACCGGCGATCACAATCATAAAACACACCAACCCCTGCGGCACAGCCACAGGCTCAACTCTCCTTGAGGCTTACGAGCGCGCCCTTGAGTGCGACCCCGTGAGCGCGTTCGGCGGAATAGTCGGCGCCAACAGGGAGGTGGACAAGGCCACTGCGGAAAAACTCGCCGAGCTTTTCCTTGAGGTCATAGTCGCACCCTCATTCAGCAAAGAGGCGAAAGAGATCCTTGAACAGAAAAAGAACCTCCGTCTCATAGAGATAGGCGATCTCTCCGGCGCGAGGGACAACGAGCTTGACGTTAAAAAAGTGACGGGCGGCATCCTCCTTCAGGACAGAGACCTTCACTCATTTGACGACATAGCCGCCCTCCCCTCACCCAGCAAACGCAAACCCACCGAAAGCGAGCTTAAAGCCATGGCTTTTGCGTGGAAAGTAGCGAAACACGTTAAATCAAACGCGATAATATACGCCAGCGAAAACCAGTCAATCGGCGTTGGCGCAGGGCAGATGAGCCGTGTTGACTCCGCCAGAATTGCCGCTTTCAAGGCGAAAAAGCCCCTTCAGGGATGCGTAATGGCAAGCGACGCGTTCTTCCCCTTCCGCGACAGCGTGGATCAGGCAGCGGAACAGGGCATAACCGCCATAATCTCCCCCGGCGGTTCAATCAGGGACGAGGAAGTCATTCAGGCGGCGGATGAACACGGCATAGCCATGATCTTCACCGGCGTCCGTCACTTTAAACATTAAAATTGGCGGCAGGCAGGAAAACAAATTTAAGTACACCTGCAAAATCCCCCTCTATCCCCCTTTAAAAAAGGGGGAAGCTGATAAGAACACCCCTCTTTCATAAAGAGGGGCAGGACAGGATGTACCTGCCTGCGGACTATCATCAAAACAGCATTACAATTCCATGGATGGAATTGCGCCGTGCGAAATGAAGCCGAACCGAGTTCGGCGCGAATGTGTGAGCAGCAGGACAGGATGTACCTGCCTGCGGACTATCATCAAAACAGCATTACAATTCCATGGATTGAATTGCGCCGTGCGAAATGAAGCCGAACCCAGTTCGGCGCGAAAGCGTGAGCAGCA
>JBFWJG010000018.1:0-40080 GCA_050253335.1 Deferribacterales bacterium
AAGCCGAGGGTCGCAGGTTCGATCCCTGCACCGCCCACTCCACAAACCATGGGGGCGTAGTTCAGTTGGTTAGAACGCTGGCCTGTCACGCCAGAGGTCGAGGGTTCGAGCCCCTTCGTCCCCGCTTTAAAACCTAAGAAAGCCAACCACATATGTGGTTGGCTTTCTTTTTGGCACGTATTTGGCAAATTTTTACTAATAACTCCCTATCAAAAAATGACAGGCAGCTCTAAGGGTGGGGCGTTATGGCAATGATAGTGATTTCGTTCTTATCAGGTCCATAATGCCAAAAAATCCGGTATGCGGCCGGAGTATTGTTTTCCGCATAAGCTTCAAACACCTTGGAACCATCAGGCGCACTGATTGATGAATATTCATGAGTATTGAGAGACGGGTGCCGAGGGTTGAGTTCAAGATACCCAAGCGTCTTTCTGACCGCCTTCAGCCTTTTGCTCAACCCTGCATCACTTAAAAGAATTTCATAGTCTGACTTTGCTTGCTCTGTAAATTTTAAGCGGAACAACATCAATCATCCTCTGAAAAGCCGGCGAAACTGCCAAGATCATGCAATCTGCCGTTTGCAGAATCATCAAGGCCTTTTTTCACTTTTGAAAATGCTTCTTTATTTCGGTACAGCCATGCTTCCGCTGCCGGTATTTCTACGAAGGGTTCAAGAATAATCCTGTTCCTCTCATCTACAGTCACCTTTACACTGCTGACACCATGCAGCAGACTTCCAAGAGCAATACGCCCCTTACTGTCAGGTTTAAGAGTTTTTATTGCTGCCATATTTCACCTCTGAACATAAAATAGTTCGGGTGGGAATATATATCAAGTGGGATTTGCTACAGATTGACTTAGTGGGATATTATTTACAAGGTGTACTGTTTATGCTCCCTGATATATTTATCTAAAACATGTATAATATCTATAACTCTTGACTCTGAAGTCTTTGTACTCTTGCCCCCCCATTTTTCCCTTGCCAAGCAGTGCGTATAAACTAAAATACCCGTATGCTGTATGAAATAAACGAGTCCTACGGACGAATCAGAAACTATATCAAACACCTGCCCCTGTATTACTCCAACAATTTCTCCGAAATAACAGGAGCGGACATCTACTTCAAGCTGGAAAACCTTCAGCGCACAGGCTCATTCAAGATACGGGGCGCGCTCAACTGCATCCTGAAAAATATTGATAAGTGCAGAGAAGGCGTAATAGCCGCTTCCGCCGGAAACCATGCGCAGGGCGTGGCTTTCAGCGCGAAAACCCTTGGGCTTAAAGCCGTTATAGTAATGCCTGAGTTCACCCCCATGGTTAAGGTGAACAATACCCGCGGCCACGGTGCGGAGGTTATTCTTCACGGCCGCTCGTTTGAGGATGCATACAAACATGCCGTAAGCCTTGCACAGGAAAGAAAGCTCCGGTTCATCCACCCTTTTGACGATGCGGACGTAATAGCCGGACAGGGCACGGTAGCCTACGAAATACTCAATGAAAAGAGCGATATAGACCAGATAGTCGTGCCTGTGGGCGGCGGCGGTCTGATTTCGGGAATCGCCGAATATGTCAAAAATACCCGTCCTGATATAAAAATCATCGGTGTTCAGGCGGAGGAGGCGGCCGGAATGGTCAGCAGTCTTTCTGAAGGGCGCGTGGTGAGCCTTGCCTCATCCTTCACATTCGCAGAAGGCATAGCGGTCAAAAAGGTAGGGGATCTCACATTCCGCTGCTGTCAGAACTGTGTGGATGAGATGATAACTGTATCAGAAAACGAAATCGCCCTTGCGGTGCTGGAATACATAGAGAGAGCCAAGCTTGTGGTGGAGGGAGCCGGTGCTGCGCCTCTGGCGGCGCTTCTGGCGGGCAAGCTCGATGTTGCGGGGAAAAAGACAGTGCTTGTGGTCTCCGGCGGCAATATAGATGTAACCACCATTAACCGCATAATCAGCCGAGGGATGACAGCCACCGGACGCTTCATGACAGTCGCCATAATCCTTCCTGATGTTCCCGGCGCGCTCACCGCGCTCTCAGGGGAGATAAGCCGTCTTAGCGCGAACATCCACGAAATAGTCCACATCCGCAACGACCACAACATCCCTCTCAGCCGCAGCAGGGTGAATATATCACTCGAAACGCGCGGTTTTGAACACATTGAACAGATAATGGAACGCCTCGGCTCGCTGTACGAGGTTACAAGGCTGGTTTAGAAAAAAGCCGGATCAAACGAACCGGCTTAAATATTTCTAAGCAGTCAGATCCTTTATTTCCGCATCGGGAGCATTGTTTCCTGCCTTCAGTATCCTTCCCTAAATAATATATCCCTATCCCCCTTCCTTTTCCTTTGTTCATCATATAAACTGAATGCAAAACTCACTTGGTGAAATATGGCGAAAAAGACAGTTACAATGGCGATAGCCTATGACTTTGACGGAACTCTCGCTCCGGGGAATATGCAGGAGTATGACTTTGTTCCGAAGGTGGGCATGACCACGGCTGATTTCTGGAAGGAAACCTCCGCGGAAACCGAAAAACACAACGCAGACAGAATACTCATATACATGAAACAGATGCTGGACAAGGCGCAGGCGGCGCGGGTTTCAGTCCGAAGGGAGGACTTTGTGACCTACGGCAGATCTGTCCGCCTTTTTGCAGGGGTAACAGACTGGTTCCGGCGGATAAACGATTACGGCAAATCAAGGAACATCACTGTTGAGCATTACATAATCTCCTCCGGCATAAAGGAGATGATTGAGGGAACACCCATAGCGGGTGAATTTAAGGCGATATATGCCTCCTCCTTTGTTTACGACCATAACGGAGTCGCCGTCTGGCCTGCGCTGGCGGTGAACTACACCACGAAAACCCAGTTCCTCTTCCGCATAAACAAAGGCGTTCTGAACGTTTATGATGATCATAAGGTCAATGAATATCTCCCGCAGGATGAACGCCCTGTCCCCTTTGAAAACATGATCTTTGTGGGTGACGGCGAGACCGATATCCCCTGCTTCCGCCTCGTTAAGGAGCAGAACGGACATTCCATAGCCGTCTTCCCTCCCAAGAAAAAGGGTGCCAAAACCAAAACGGACAAGCTTATAGCGGAAGGCAGGGTTAACTTTGCCTGCGCGGCGGACTACTCCGAAGGCTCAGCCATTGAAGGAGCGGTCAAAGCTGTGATTGATAAAATAGCCGCCGATTCCGCCCTGAAGTCGCTGGGAAAAATACCGTGAAAAGCATATACCTTAGTGATAGACTTTATCATGGAGATTTATCATGAACGGAAAAATTAATTCAGGCGCTTTAATCCTCGGCATATTCATTATGCTCGGGCTCGGCATACTCGGCTGGCAGCTTGCCGCAGCCGCGATAAAATACAAATCGTTCGAAAGAACAGTCAATGTAAAAGGACTCTCCGAAAGGGAATACCCTGCTGACATAGTTATATGGCCTGTGCAGTTCAGCATGGCAGACAACAGCATACCCGCCCTTTATGCGGGTCTTGAAAAAAATGTGGATATGATACGCAGTTTCCTCATCTCAAACGGGCTTGAGGAAAGCGAAATCAGCGTCTCTGTGCCGACAATAAATGACGCATACGCAAACCTCTACGGCGGAGGAGACAGACCGGAATTCCGCTATGCTTCCCGTCAGGCGGTCACTGTTTATTCATCAAAGGTGGACAAAGTGCGCGAAATTATGACCAAGACATCGGAACTCGGCAAAGAGGGGCTGGTTCTCACCGGAAATAACTATGATTCGCAGGTAGAATACATATTCACCCGCCTCAACGAAGTCAAACCGCAGATGATAGAGGAAGCCACCAAGGCCGCCCGTGAAGTCGCCCAGAAATTCGCCGAGGATTCCGGCAGCAGACTGGGCAAAATAAAAAGTGCTTCGCAGGGGCAGTTCAGCATAAGCGCACGAGACAACAACAACCCGCATATAAAAAGCGTCCGTGTCGTCTCCACAGTGGAGTACTACCTCTCGGACTAATCCATATACCCCTGGGCAAGCCTCAGGGCGGCATAAAATGATACAGGAACCAGAGGCCCGTGGGAAAGCTGCGGGTACTCCCTGTACTGCACAGAAATACCCTTTAACGACGCAAAGCGGTAAGCCGTTGTCTTTGCAGCATCCGCAGGAACAGAACTCACTGCCCTGACCCTCGCCTCGTATGCCTCGCGCTTTTCCTTGTCAAACTGCCTTGCTTTACTTTCCTGCCCGCTCTTCATTATAAGGAGCGAAGCACCCGCAAACTCATGCCCGGATGAGGCAAAGGCCGCAGAAGCCTCAAACATTGCTCCGCCGTTCCACCAGAGGGAAGGATCTGCCGATGCGTATGACTGAAAGCTGTCCGGAGATGAACTAAGGACATAAAGCACGAATAATCCTCCGTATGAATGACCCCAGAGCGTCTGTCCGGATTTGTTCAGAGGTGCAAGCTTCTCCGCGGCGGGCTTGACCATGTTTTCTATGAATTGCAGAAATTGTTCCGCGCCTCCGTTTGCTCTTTTAGGATTCAGTGCATCAGGAAAAGGTTTGCCGTCTTCCGCGGGCGGGGTGTAGTCGTATGCTCTGGAATCCACCTCGAAACGCTCCTCGGTTTCATAACCGATAAAGACCGTCACAGGCGCACCCTCTTTCATGAGCCTCTTCTGAATATCAGTACTGAAATCCGCATAAGCGGCGTTGCCGTCAAGGGCATACAGAACAGGATAGCCTCCGTCAGGCGCAGGGGAAGAAGGAATACCCACTGTTACGCGGTAATTTCTTTCTCCGTCCGCGGAGGAGAATTTAAGAGTCTCAAAGCTGTAGGGATCAGGTTCCGCAAAAGCGGAAAAAGCAAACAGAAAGAGAGCCGGAAAAGCATATCTGAACATGGAAAACCTCTTAAAAGATCCTCTGATATGCCATCAGGGCGGGATTCAGGAAAAAGTTTTATCTATTATACTTAATCGGACATATTAAACAATTTCAAAAATTACCTCTTTTCTTTTAATTGACTTTAATAGTCTTTTTGTGAATTATTAGTTGTTCGGAGGCTGAAGAGATGATTAAACTCACTGCTCTTTTTTTCATTTTATTGTCATTAATTATAGTCATCACCGAAATATCCAGGGTTTTTAATAGCCGGAAACAGGAGCAAAACGCAGAACAGCCTGAGACAGGAGAAGCAGTTTCTGCTGTTAATATCAAACTCAACCCTCAGCTATACAAAGTTTTTGAGAATATATCCGTTCCTGCGGATTCAAAAAACTGTTTGCTTCACTATGTAGTTGCATCTGTTTACGGAATATTCGTAATAGACATAAAGAACTGTGACGGATGGATCTTCGGCAATGAGTCATCCAGCCGGTGGACATTGGTCTGCGAAGGCAGAAGAACCAGATTCCAGAACCCTCTCACCGAAAACGCATGGAAGCTGAAAGCACTCAGCAGTTATCTGAATCTGCCGGAAGACAAGTTCAGCCTCATTATTTTGTTCACAGGCGAAGCTGTTTTCAAATCAAACATGCCCCATAACGTACTGCGGAAGAATCTGCATATTTATATCAACGCCCAGACAAAAAGAATCATTGCTCCGGCAGAACTCGAAACAGTTCTGATGTCTCTTAATAAGCGGAATATGTTTACATAAACAGGCATTCGGGTTATTATTTTTGGCTTAAAAAATAATAAAAACGGGGATGTCCTCAGTGAGTACAAACATAAAGAACGAAATATCCAGAAGACGCACATTCGCCATCATATCCCACCCTGACGCCGGTAAGACAACCCTAACCGAAAAGCTTCTGCTTTACGGCGGCGCGCTTGATCTCGCCGGTTCGGTTACGGCGAAGAAGAAACAGCGGGAAACATCGTCCGACTGGATGGAGCTTGAGAAAAAGCGCGGAATATCCATTTCATCCACAGTTCTTCAGTTTGAGTACAGCGGCTACCAGTTCAACCTTCTGGACACCCCCGGCCACAAAGACTTCTCGGAAGACACATACCGCGTTCTTCTGGCGGTTGACGCCGCCATAATGGTTATAGACGCAGGGAAGGGTATAGAGAACCAGACCCTCAAGCTTTTTGAAGTATGCAGAAAACGAGGCGTGCCTATCTTCACCTTCATGAACAAGCTGGACAGACCGGCGAAATCCCCCCTTGAGCTTATTGATCAGGTTGAGAAAGAACTTAATATACAGACATTTCCCGTCAACTGGCCTCTGGAGAGCGGCCCTTTCTTCAAAGGGGTTTATGACCGTGTAAAAAAGCAGGTTCACCTTTTTGAAAAGGTTCCCGGAGGAGCTTACAAGGCTCCTGTTTCCGTGCATGACTTCTCGGATGAGAGCGTGAAGGAGAAACTCAGCGAAAAGGCATATGACGAGATAGCCGAAGAGCTTGAGATGCTTGAGTTTGCCCACAACGGCCTTGATATGGACGAGGTTCTCTCCGGCAAAACCACACCCGTTTTCTTCGGAAGTGCAGCCAACAACTTCGGTGTGGAGCTTCTTCTGAAAGGATTCCTTGAATATTCCGGCGAGCCTGTGCCAAGAAATGCCAACGGCGCTCCTGTTCCGCTGGACAAGCCGGGCTTCACAGGCTTTGTCTTCAAGATTCAGACCAACATGAACCCCAAGCACCGTGACAGGATAGTGTTCATACGCGCCTGCTCCGGTAAATTTACGAGGGACATGACCGCCTACAACACCCGCACGGGGCGTGAGGTGCGCCTCTCCAACTCGCAGAGCGTTTTCGGTCAGGAGAGAGAGATTAAGGAAGAGGCCTACGCGGGGGACATCATTGGCTTTATCACGAATGCCGACCTCCGAATCGGCGATACCCTCACCACAGACCCGAAGATTGTCTATAACGAGATACCCCGTTTCGCCCCCGAAGTATTCGCCTACATGGAGAGCAGCACCGTCTCAAACTACAAGGCTTTCAGAAAAGGCATAGACCACCTTCTGGCGGAAGACCTTGTTCAGTCCTTCGAGCTTGCGGGCTCCACAAGCGCAACGCCGCTTCTTGGCGCTGTAGGGCCTCTTCAGTTTGAGGTTCTCCAGTACAGAATGAAGGATGAATACGGAGTGGATGCGGTGCTGGTTTCAAAACCGTGGACGGTTCTGCGCTGGGTTGATCCTTCAGTCTCCGTTGATGAACTTAAAAAAGCTGTGCCTTACGACTGCGCATACGGAAAGGACGACAAGGACAGGCTTGTGATCCTCTTCCCCAACGGATGGACAATGCGTTATTTCATGGAAAAGAATAAGGAAATAGTGCTCCACGAATCACCCGCCGCAGAGGATTAGCCATTTACTGAAAAGGCATTGCCGGAGAATGAGACTGCTTCACTTCGTTCGCAGTGACAGCAATCATCAAAGCAGAGTGCGCATCGGCTACGGCTTTATCAGGCGGTTTTCATCTCTCTGAATATGTGCTTGAGTTCTTTGTCGGTCTTTATTTTACCGAGCAGGGGCATATCCATGCAGTACCAGAGTATATGGCGGTAGAGCTCCAAAAGCCCTTTATCCATGTGTTCATGAGTGCGGAATTCGGACAAGAGGCTCATGCCGCTGTTAAGAAAAGTTCCGCTTATCCCCGCTTTTCGCATCCCTTCGTCCTTGAGGGTGTTCCGCCTGCGCAGAAGAGTGTATTTAAAGTCCTCGGAATGCTTTCTGCCGTAGTAGCCGTTGCCGCCGTGCAGACGGTACAGTGTGAGCTTCTTATCAATATACAGAGATTTGGCGAGAAAAGCCGCCTGAAGAACTATGGTGTCGTCCGCCTGAATGCGCCAGTCAGCCTCATTCACAGGGAAGATTTTTTCCGCCAGTTCCCTCGACACGGAAAGTGTGGATGTGACATTACCCGGGTATTCAGACAGATAAAAAACCGGAAAAATGTTCCAACCGCAGTAGGGATACCGCTTGAGGCCGTCTTCCACGAGTCTGCCCTGTGCATCCGCTGCCTGATGATCGGTGTATATATATTCCGCGCCTTCCCTGTGAGCTTTTGCTGTTTCCTCAAGTTTACCGGGCGTGTACATGTCATCGCTGTCCAGAAAACACAGCACTTCGCCGCGAGAGGCGTTCACGCCTGCGTTAAATGCTGATGCCTGACCGCCGTTCTCCTTGAACACCAGCGATATGCGGGAATCCTCCGCCGCCAGCCTTTCCGAAATAACACGGGAATCATCCTCCGAACCGTCATCGACAATGATAAGTTCAAAGTCTCTGAATGTCTGCTCCAGAACGGAGCGCACAGCATCCTCAAGATACCTGCCGTAGTTGTAGTTGTTCAGAATTACTGAAATAAAGGGTACAGTGCTCATTATATATCCTTAAACAAATCATTCAGAGAAATTTTCCGGAACGAATCCGGCTTAGTCTTTGCTGACATTGAAAACTCTGAACTTATCGTTTGTTATATTCTCTCTCGCATGATTAAAAAATGTCTTTTGTTTTCGAAATCGGGATAATTCCATTTCTCCACTGAGCGGCCAGTTTTTCCAATCTGCTCCTCCTTATCAGGAGAGTTCTTTTTCAATCTTTTTCATTCTTTCAATCAGATAACGTTTTATGAGGGCTTCCTGCGAATGATCGGGAAAGGTTTCAAGCCCCATCTTGCAGATCTCCTCACAGAAAATATATTTCAGCTTGCCCCGCAGAATGAGTTCCTTCCCTCCTTCAAGAGGGAGGGTGAAGCTAAGCCTGACCTCGGATTCCGAAACGGAAATATTCTCCCTCAGGCTCAGGGATACCCCGCGCAGGGAAACATCCACAATTTCCACATCCGTCCTGCTTCCTTCTGAAAAAAGCGCGGCGGGGATCGCCTGCTCGGGCTGGAGGCGGTAAATCTTGCGTCTGTCAAAGGGCTTTTTAAGAACCACAAGGTTCACCAGCTCAACAATGCACTTTGCAGTATCGATACTCTTCACATCCGCAGTTATCTGCTGAGGCAGGAGTTTATGGGTTATGCATGTGTAGCCTTCAATTCTCAGCGCCTTGATCTGCTCGGGGTGAACCTGCATGATGATGCGGTCATCATCGCATATCTCCAGTATCTCTGCCGCGTGAAACACCCTGAGCCCTTTGTATGAATTGAGGAGTTTTGCTGAGGTATCATTGTTTTTTATAAAACGGAAAAGCTCTTTTACTTCGGAGCTGTCCGCAGTGTCGAATTTTTTCAGCGGCTTTTTCAGGATCTCAAGTGCTTCAAGAAGGCGTATATGGGTTCCGGAATTAACCGGGCTGTTCTCAATTTCACCGCAGATTCTGCACAGAGCCCACGCTATTGTTCTCGTAAGAGGCACAACGGTTTTGTCCCCGTTATCTCCGGCGTCTCTGACGGCGCTGCTGAAATCCTCAAGGGGTCTGCTCCCTGGAACATCCATAAAGCAGTTGTCAAAAAACTGTCCGGCGGCGAACAGAACCTCCTGATCAGGCTGAGCGCCGTTTTCATTTTCATAGTAACCGCTGAATACCGAGATCAGCTCGCTCTTTTCAAATGTGCAGTCTTTCAGCATAACCCACCTTCTAACACTCTCTTATGTCCGAAAACTTTTTGTTTATTATAAGTACCAGAATACATTAAAACAATGATGAAACCAACACTCAATTGACGCACGGAGGATGTTAATCCTTTAAACTGTCAAAAAAATGCAGTACTGGTTCATTAGTTTATTCATGATAAATTGTCTCTTTATCATAAAAGAAATTATAGCAGTTTAATGTGATTTTATGAAAAATAAGTTTGAATTTCTAAAAATTATGTTATAGTAATCGCTGAGGGGGGAGTCCTTCTTCTTTCGGAAGGCTCTCATGGAAATAGCTTTATTTATTATTCAGGCTGTTTTCCGAAACTGAAACTTATGATGAGTCCAAAAGAATGAAGGAGGCATATGCCTCCTTTTTTTCTATGCGGAATAATAATTGAACAAAATGCCCGCGGCTTGTTCAGGTTTAATAATTCAAATAAACTGTGCTTAATTCTACGGAGGAAAAATGAAGAAAGTATTTATACCGATTTTTATTTTGGCTGTGGGAGCCATGATTCTAATAAGTGCTTGGCCGTCTATCACTGAATCCAGAAAACCGATCAACATGTTCATCGCAAAAGCAAAATCAGAGGGAGCGCTCCCCCTGCTTCAGTTTATAAACACTCCGGCGGAAGGCGCTTCGGTTCAGGCGGAAATCGCAAAATTCAACAGCATGTCCGGCGGGATAAGACTTTCCGCAGGAATTTTCCTTTCATCGGAAAATATGGACTCAATGATTCACTACAACATTCAGTCTCCGGGCTTCATCATTTTTGACGCTGACGGAAAAGTCGCTGTCCAGCAGAACGGACTGGCGAATGCCGGTAACCTTCTGAAAATGACGCAGGATGTACACACCCATTAAGAGGCAAAATGCGCGAACCGGCTGACCTGTGCCCGGTATGCGGGCGAAACAACAACTGCTCCGCACTGGACAAATCAAAAGGCACATGCTGGTGCGTGGGGAAGCCCCCGCTTCCGCCTGAGATACTCACACAGTATGAATGGCGGCCGTGCTTCTGCGAAAGCTGTTATGACAGAATAATATCCGGAACAAAAGAAAATAAAGATTAAAAAACAAAGGGGAACCCGCAGAACAGGTTCCCCTTTTTTATTTTATACCAAGAAGTCTGCCGAACTACAGCCCGAGCACGTCATACATATTGTAAAGGCCTTTGTCTTTACCTTTCAGCCATGCTGCGGCGGAGATTGCACCCTGAGCAAATGTGTCTCTGGTGTGCGCGCGGTGGGTTATCTCAATCCTCTCCCCCTGTCCGCAGAACATGACGGTGTGTTCACCGACGATGTCGCCCGCGCGGAGGGTCTGCATTCCGATCTCTCTGTCTGTGCGTTCGCCTATTATGCCTTTGCGGCAGAAGGCTCCGTCCTTATCTATGTTGCGGCCTGTGGCGTTCGCTACCACCTCGCCCATCTTCATCGCTGTTCCGCTGGGGGCGTCTTTCTTCAGTCTGTGGTGCGATTCCACTATCTCTATGTCGTATGTGTTTCCGATTGCTTTCGCAACCATCTCAAGCACTTTGAAGGTGAGGTTTACGCCGAGGCTCATATTCGGTGAAACAAGAAGGGGCATTTTTTCGGATGCTTCATTAAGCTTCGCAGTCTGCTCCGGAGTGAAGCCTGTGCTTCCGATTACGGCAGGCACACCGAGACGGATGTAGCCGGGGAGTGCGTGCATTGTGGGCTCGCATCCGGTGAAATCTATAATGACATCGCAGCCTTTCACCGCCGTATCAAGATCAGAGGTGATGGCCACGCCGTTTTTGCCGCAGCCTGCCACTTCGCCTGCGTCCATGCCCAGAAATGAGCTAGCCGAATGCTCCAGAGCGCCTTTAAGCTCTGCTTTGTCGCTTTCCGCCAGAAGGCAGATTATGCGGCGCCCCATTTTTCCGGCAGCGCCGACCATACAAACTTTTGCTTTATCCATTAATTGATTACCTTACAAGTTTAATGCCCGCGGCAGTGAGCGCGGTTCTGAGTTTTGCTGTTGCTTCCTCTGTCATGGGAACAAGGGGGAGCCTTATTTCATCACCCGCAAGCCCCATGAGATAAAGAGCTCTTTTAACGGGGATCGGGTTTGTCTCAAGGAAAAGAGCCTTAAACACGGGGAGAAGCTTATAGTGCAGTTTTCTTGCTGCATCCATGTCGCCCTTGTCAAAAGCATCCCACATATCGCCCATGTCTTTCGCCACGACGTTTGTTGATGCGGAGATAACACCCTTGGCGCCTATGCAGTAAAGCGGGTAGGTGAGTGAGTCCTCACCGCTTAGGAGAGCAAAGGAGGAATCTGTTCCGTCAATAATTTCAGCCGCCTGATCCATTGAACCGCTGGCTTCTTTTATACCCACTATGTTATCAATCTTAGAAAGCCTGATAACAGTCTGCGGGAGGACATTTACCGCTGTTCTTCCGGGAACATTATAAAGCAGAAGGGGAATTTTTACTGATTCGGCAATTGTTTTAAAGTGCTGATACAGACCTTCCTGAGTGGGTTTATTGTAATAGGGGGTGATAACAAGCGCACCGTCAGCTCCTGCTTTTTGTGCGTGCTGTGTAAGGAAAACAGATTCATGCGTGCTGTTGGAACCCGAACCGGCGACAACCGGAACACGCTTTTTAACCTGATCTATGACAATTTCAATTACTCTGCAATGCTCTTCATAAGTGAGAGTGGCGGATTCTCCGGTTGTTCCGCAGGGGACAACGCCGTCTGTTCCGTTCTCAATCTGGAATTCGACAAGGTTTCTTAAAGCCTCCTCATCTACTTTTCCGCTTTTCATGGGGGTCGCTATAGCTACAAAGCTGCCTCTGAACATCTATTCCCTCCGTTCATCAGTACATATATGATTCTTCGGTGAACTCTCCGGTGTAGATAACTCTTGCCTCACCTTCAAGGTAGACCTTTTCATCGCTTTCAATATAAACCTTAAGATCTGTCCCGCCCATTGTGCGGAGAGTTACCGGACTTTTCGCCAGACCGTCCTTAACGGCAAAGATGGCGCAGGCAACAGAGCCTGTTCCGCAGGCGAGGGTTTCATTCTCCACGCCTCTTTCGTAGGTTCTGATCCTGAAAGTGTCTTCCCCTGTTTTTGTATATGCGTTGAAGTTTGTTCCCTTCGGTGCAAAATACTCATGGTAACGGACTGCTCTTCCTGTGCCTGATATATCAAAAGAGTCAATATCATCTACAAGGAGAGAAGCATGGGGGACACCTGTATTTATAAAGGAAAGCTCACGTTTGCTTCCGGCAACGTCAAGCGCTATGCCTTTTTTATAATCAAAAGGTTTTGTCATAAGCACCTTGACATTAACGTCCTCCCTGACCTCCGCCTCAATAATTCCCGCAAGGGTTTTAAAGCGCATGGTTTTACCGGCTATTCCGTTTAGGAATGCGTATCTGGCAACGCATCTTGCGCCATTTCCGCACATCTCCGCCACGGAGGCGTCAGAGTTGAAAAACTGCCACTGAAAATCCGCTTCGTCCGAATTTTCTATGAAAAAAACACCGTCCGCGCCGACGGAGAGGCTCCGTGCGCATATCTTCGGTATAAACTGTTTGGGATCGAACTTATCCATTTTGCCGTCACGGTTGTCAATGATGATAAAATCGTTCCCGCTTCCGCTCATTTTCCAGAACGCAATACCCATGTTCACCTTCTGCGAGATAAAAAGATTCAGGGGGCGCAAGTGCCCCGTCTTTAGAATAATACTTTGAGGTAAAAATAACACTGAGGGCTTTTTTTGTCAAAATAACATTTGGAATTTATTCAGTTCCGGCACGGGCGGAGAGAAAATTTTCTATCTCTTCCTCGATATGTTTACTTAGTTTAGCGCAGTTTTCCGCCACTTCCGGAGAAAGGGTCATGTCCATTTGGATAGACTTCACCTGAATGCCGTAGAGAACTACCTCCGGCGGACGGTATCCGGCGAGTTCGGCGGTGAGCAGGAGATCCTTCATCCCCATCTGGTGGGGAGAAAGCTTGTTTTCAAAAACAGGGGCTACGTCGTCCCCCTCAATCCTGACAACCGTACCCGCGGGAAGATCCAGATCAACGGCGTCCGCAAGCACAAGTCTGTCCGCCCATTCAAGCAGGGGGAGCAGATCAAGCCCCAGGGTTCCGCCCTCTATCACACGCAGGTTTTCATCCATCCCCGCGTATTTCTCTTCCAGACCGCGGACAACAAGCGCACCTGCGGCGTCATCATTCATAAGCACGTTTCCGATTCCAAGCACAAGAAGCTTCATCAAACCACCGTTAATAATTAAAGGGAGCTCCGAAGAGCTCCCCGCATTTTTTAAAGTATCCGTACCTTGCTTTTCAGCTCGTTGTTTTCATCATACACATGCACCGCACATGCGAGGCAGGGGTCGTATGAGTGTATGGTTCTGAGAATTTCAAGGGGCTTTTCGGGATCCGCTATGGGTGTGCCGATAAGGGCTTCCTCATAGGGGCTTCTCACTCCCTTGTCATCTCTGGGCGCGGCGTTCCATGTGGAGGGAACAACAGCCTGATAGTTCTTGATCTCTTTGTTCTGAATAACTATCCAGTGACCGAGGGCTCCTCTGGGCGCTTCGTGCCAGCCGTAACCCTGTGCCTGTACCGGCCATGTGGAGGGATCCCACTTGGAGTTATCATGTATGGCGTAGTCGCCTGTGTTTATATTGGCAGCCAGAGCCATAAGCCAGCTTTCCATCTTTCTGGCGACTATGAGCGTTTCCACCGCCCTTGCGGCAGTTCTGCCGAGGGTTGAGAACAGAACCTCAGGCCCAACTCCGAGGGTTGTGAGCACATGGTTCACCACATCCTGAACCTCTTTATGTCCGGAGGCGTAAGCCACAAGCATCCTTGAGAGAGGACCAACCTCCATAGGCGCGCCCTCATATCTGGGCGACTTCACGAAAGAGTATTTCTGCTCAACATCAAGGTAGTCATAGGGCGGCTTGGGACCGGTGTATTTCTTTTCAGTCTCGCCTTCCCACGGGTGTCTGGGGCCGGTGTCTTCGTACCATGAGTGGACAACGTCCTCAGTTATCTTAGTGTGGTCAACGGGATGAACGGTTGAAAGATCGCCGTTCTTTATCACGCCTGCGGGAAGCCACAGGCCGTTGGGGTAGCCTTCCCTTCCGTCGGGGAATTCGCCGTAGGACATATAGTTGCCGGAGGTTTTGCCTATGCCTGCCCAGTCGAGATAGAAGGGAGCCACGGCTATAATATCGGGGATATAAACTTTTTCCACAAACTCTCTGGCTGTCTTGTTGCATTCCATGATCATCGCTATCTTATCGGCGTTGATCGCGTTCTGGCTGTTCGGGTCGCAGGGGATGGACATGCCGCCCGTGAGGAAGGTCTGCGGATGCGGGTTTTTGGAGCCTAAGATCGCGTGAACCTTGATTATCTCCTTCTGCACTTCAAGAGCCTGAAGATAATGTGAAGCAGCCATAAGGTTGGCCTCAGGCGGAAGCTTATACGCAGGGTGACCCCAGTATGCGTTGCCGAAGGGCCCGAGCCTGCCTGTTTTCGCGAATGCGGCAAGCCTGTCCTGAATGCCTTTGAAATAGTCCGCACTGCTGTACTTCCAGTCGGAGATGGATTCCTGAAGCGCCGCTGTCTTAACCGGATCTGCGGACAGTGCTGAAACTATGTCAACCCAGTCCAGAGCGTGGAGATGATAGAAGTGCACAACGTGGTCCTGTACATACTGCATCCCCATTATCACGTTTCTGATCATCTCTGCGTTGAAGGGAACCTTCATCCCCACTGCGTTTTCCACAGCCCTGATTGAGGCTATGGAGTGAACGGTGGTACAGACTCCGCAGAATCTCTGTGTTATGTACCACGCATCGCGGGGGTCACGCCCCTGAAGGATTTTCTCTATCCCGCGGAACATGGTGCTGCTTGACCATGCGTCTGTTATGACGCCGTTTTCTACCTTTGCCTCTATTCTTAAATGCCCCTCAATTCTGGTAATGGGGTCAACGACAATTCTGTCAGCCATTTAAACACCTCGCCTACTTCTCTTCTTTTTCGTAGTACTCTTCTTCCACTTTCTTCACTGTGCCGCGGTTGCGGATTATGCTCACCACGCCGTGAACAGCAAAGAACGCCGTCGCCACGCCCACAAGCTTCAGACCGATGCTTGTCGCGCTGGATTCCACACCGAAGCCCGGAACCTCGGGCAGCCTTCTGTAGAACGGGCTCATTGTGTCTATGAAGCCGGGTTCGGAACAGCCCACACAGCCGTGTCCCGCCATAACAGGCCAGCTGAGGCCGTCATTCCAGCGGAGAGTGGGGCAGTTGTGCCATGTCTGCGGGCCTTTGCAGCCCATTTTATACAGACACCAGCCCTGCCTGTGCGCTTCATCGCCCCATTTTTCCACATACTGGCCGGCATCGAAGTGGCCTCTTCTCTCGCAGTTGTCGTGAATGCGTTTGCCGTGGGCGAATTTCGGACGGAGCTGATTGTCCAGAGCGGGCAGAGTGCCGAAGATGAGGTAATGCACGATGAGAGCAGTGAGGTTGTCGCAGTTCATCGGACAGCCGGGAAGGTTAACAACCGGAACGCCCTTGACGAGATCGGCAACGCCTTTTGCCCCTGTGGGGTTCGGGTAGGCGGCGGGTATTCCGCCGAAGCTGGCGCAGTTGCCCACGGCAATAACCATGGCAGCGCCCGCGGCGGCTTTTTTAAGCTGATTAAGGGCGGTGTCGCCCGCAATACAGCAGTAGATTCCGTCATCCTCAACGGGGATGGAACCTTCAACTATGAGAACATATTTTCCTTTATTCTTTTCCATTGAGTCATGCTTCGCCTGCTCAGCCTGATGTCCGGCGGCAGCCATAAGCACTTCGGCATAATCAAGGGAGATCACGTCAAGCACAAGATCGGCCGCTTTGGGACGCCCTGAGCGGAGCAGTGATTCGGAATCTCCCGAACAGCTCTGAAACTCCAGCCAGATCACGGCAGGACGCTTGTCGTCCTCCAGCGCCTCGGCAACTTTGGGAGCCATAGCCGGCGGGAGAGCCAGCGTAGCGCTCACGGCTGTACAGAATTTCAGAAAGTCCCTTCTGCTGACACCCAGCAGTTCCAGTTTCTCACGCAGTCCCATGAACAGTACCTCCATTCAAGATAAACGGGTTATTATGTAAAAACTCTTGAAACAACATGTTTTATAATTACCAAATATGCAGAAACGAGTTAAAACATCTTTCTGAGAAAGAGTTCGGCACGCTCCGCACTTTTTTCAAAGCGCACAAAAACAGACTGCCCCGAACGGGTGTCCGCATAAAAAACTTTCAGTATAAACAGCATAAAACAAACATTATTTACCGCATCTTTACATAAAGGTTATCACCATATACTCATAAGATCAACGCTAACAGCGTTATATATTCCATTTTGTTTCATTGATGACAGCAATTTTTAAGACTAAAATTACGCGCGTATTTATATCTTATGCTCATAAGATATTGAAAGGAATGATCAATGGATCCTTGGGGTTTGAAATTTATGATTTATTCATTATATTAGTTCACTGCGGAGATCTTATATGACAAACAGATACATTTTCGGCCCTGTTCCTTCAAGAAGGCTGGGGCGTTCCCTCGGCGTTGATGTTATACCCTCAAAAATATGCAGCCTGGACTGTGTTTACTGCGAGGTGGGAAAAACCACAGAGCTTTCCTGCGCGCGGGAGAACTACTTTAAAACTGACGATATTATCGATGAATTCCGCAGAGAATACGCCAGAGTGAAGAATTCTCTTGATGTGGTGACTATAACCGGTTCCGGCGAACCGACACTGAATAAAAATCTCGCTCAGATCGCCCGCAGAATAAAGAAAATATCTGCTCATCCGCTGGCGATACTCACCAACAGCACCACAATCACCGACCCTGAAGTGCAGGCCGCGCTGATGCTTTTTGACATCATTGTCCCCAGTCTTGATGCCGCTTCCGCCAAAGCCTTTCAGGCGGTGAACCGCCCGGCGGCGGAACTTGACATAAAAGAAATCAACTCCGCTCTGGCGGACTTCACGCACAGGTTCGGCGGGCGGATTTATCTGGAAGTTCTTCTTGTAAAAGGGGTCAATGACTCAAAAGATGAGTTGGCGGCCATTGCGGAAGTGATCAGACAATGCAGATACGACATGGTGCAGGTGAACACGGTTTTCCGCCCGCCCGCCTACTCCGGCACAAAAGGGCTTAATGAACAGGAACTGATTGACGCTTTTCTGTTTTTCAGAGGCTTGGGAATCAATGTTGAACCTGTGGGCAACTTCGTGAAAGCACTGGCGGGAGGGGATGACGCAGATCTGCCGGAAAGAATAGCCGCTCTGCTGAGAATGCGCCCCTGCACTGTTAAGGATATGTGCGCCGTATTCGGAGCGGATGAAGCATCAATGGTCAAAATTATTGAAAATATGCTTAAGTCAGATCAGATTGAAGAAAAAATTTTTGAAAACGAACGTTTCTACTTCGGCAAAGCATTGTAACTCTTTGGTATTGATACAACCCTTCAAAAACTCACCTGATCCGCAGAGAAAACATAGGCTTGTATTTTATAAGTTACAAAGAACCAGTTTCTTGGGAAAGAGTCTGAGAGAACCTTTCTTTTTCGTTAAAGAAAGGTTCTTTCAGGATTAAGAAGTAAAAAACATTACAAGCTTATCAGACTTCTATAACGCCGAACCTGTGTCCGGTGATGCTTCTGCCGCCGTCAGGGGTGACAACGAAGGTGTTCTCCACACCGACCATCCCCAGCCCCGCTATGCCTCTTTTGGGTTCCACAGCCAGCACCATATTCTCCTCAAGGGGTTCCTCGAACCCTTCGGCAATGACAGGGTACTGATCTATATGCAGGCCGATTCCGTGGCCGAGGAATTTCACCTTCCCAGCACCGAAGCCGTTGTATTCATTCAGAAATTCCTCACTGACGCCTTCCAGATGCTTCCTGAAAATCTCAGAAGGGAGAGCGCCTGGTCTGAGCATCGCCGCCGCCCTGTTCTGCATGTCCACGCAGATTTCATGAAACTCAAGCGCCTTGTCCGGCAAGCTTCCTATCGAATAGATACATGTTTTGTCAGTATGATAGCCGCCCACATTGCAGCCTATATCCACAAACACGGGGGAGTTTTTCTTCAGTTTAATATGATGACTGCCGAACAGGGGCACAGCAGGGTGCAGACCGCGGATTCCGCCCGGCCCGTCGAATGTGTTGAAATAAAGAGCGCTTTCGCCGAAGCAGAAAAGCCCAAGATGCAGCTCAGTTCCGAAGCCTCCCGTTCTTGTAACAGCGTGGTGTCCTCTGCGGAGCATCTCTCCCTGAACAAGGGCTCCGAGTTCAACCTCGCTCATTCCCTCTTTCAGTACAGAAGGAATAAACTCCTCAAGAACACTCCGGTGGATCTCACCGCACGTTTCCATGAGTTTAAGCTCCGCCTCCGACTTAACTGCCATGGTTTTTGCAATGGCAGCGTCAGCAGGCTTAACTGCATCAAATGTGAAATATTTTGTGAAACGTTCAAAATGGGCGAGGGGAATTTTTTCCATATCGCAGTAAAGTGTTCCGCCGCTTTTGAGCTTAAGTTCCCTGAAGCTTTTGAAAGGAGTTATTTCAGGAAATGCTGATTCCTCCACCGCTCTTTCAAAACTGCGGCGGACATAAAAAACGGCCGTGCCCTCACGGGGGATGACAAGCACGCCGTTCTGCAAAGTTCCTGTAAAATAGTAATTGTTCAATCTGTCCATGAGGACTGCTTTTTCCCAGCCCGCATCCTGCTTAGTGAGGTTAGTTTTGAATTTTTCCAGCCTATGAGCAAGTTCTTCGTGCGTAAATTTCATTAAAGCAGCTCCTCCAGCGATATATTCTTTGTTTTAAGCAAGTTTCTTAATTTGCTGAGAACTCTTTTCTCTATCTGGCGTACCCTTTCACGGGTTATGCCCAAGTCTCCGCCTATGGCCTCCAGGGTTTCGGGATCGTTACCACTGAGCCCGTAGCGGCGTATTATTATCTCTCTCTCATTGTCACTCAAAAATGTGAGCCACTTGAAGATAGTGTCTTTTTTGCTTTCAGACTCTATTTTCATATAAGGGTCGAGATATTTTTCATCGTCAGCTATAAACTCATGCAGAGTGCTGCTTTCATCGCCGCCCACAGGCATATCAAGGGAAGTGTCCTGTTTGATGGCGTCAAAAACTTTTTTAAGTGCGGAAAGAGGCATCTTTGCCGCTGTGGATATTTCAAGGATAGAAGGCTCACGCCCGAATTTCTGCTGCAAATCAGCCTGAACTTTCAGCACCTTACTGATATTTTCAGACATATGAACAGGTATTCTCACCATGCGGCACTGGTTGATTATGGCACGCTCAATAGCCTGCCGTATCCACCATGTTGCGTATGTGCTGAACTTAAACCCTTTGGTATAGTCGAACTTTTCCACTGCTTTAAGAAGTCCGATATTCCCTTCTTCAACAAGGTCAACAAGAGTCATGCCTCTGTTGATGTACTTTTTTGCTATGGAAACAACAAGGCGCAGATTGCACTTTATCATCATTTCCTTAGCCGCCCTGTCGGACTGTTCTATCCCTTTTGCGAGATCGACTTCCTCTTCTCTCGTCAGGACAGGATAACGTGAAATTTCGTTAAGATATATTTTGAAAACTTCTAAATCTTCAGAATTATAGTCGGGCTTTATGTCCTCAACCTCGACTTCCACCTGAAGCTGTTCTTCTTCAATGTCGATTTCGACATCAGCTTCGTCAATTTCAGGCATACTCTTCTGCAGTAAATCATCGTTGATCATAATCGCTCCATAAAAAATAAAATAAAAACATGATCAATACTGTTCAGTCGCGAACCGTTACAATAGTGAGATCGCACACTATTTTTAATACACAGAACGTGACAAACACTGCCGATAGACTCAGGCAAAGCACTAGCAGAAATTCTGAAAATTTCAACCTAACTTCGCTTGACAAGTAATAATTTAACACAGTTCTATTGAAATGGGAAGGGGAAAATTACCATAAAGATAGATTTGATCCGATTTAACAAAGATCAGACATGGGTTTGATACACAAAAGAAATTAAAACATATTAAACGCAAACTACAAAAACCTCTGCTGTCTAAAGAAAAATAATGTTCTATTTTCCGCAAACAAAATCAACAAAGCTGCAGTCAGCAATTTTGCGCTGTCGTATCTCGTCATTTTCTTTAACAACCTCAATAATTGAGCCGTCAAGAGGGATAAGCATTATGCCGCCTTCTGCAAGCTGGGCTATAAGCTCCTGCGGAAGATTTTTTGCTTCTGCCGTAGCTATTATCCTGTCATAAGGACCATTTTCCGCCCAGCCGAGATTTCCGTCATCCAGCTTAAACTTAATATTATAAATACGCATTTTGTGAATGATACCCATAGCTCTGCGGTAAAGCTCAGGTATTCTCTCCACTGTGTACACTCTTGCGCAAAGCCTGCTGAGTATCGCAGCCTGAAAGCCTGAACCGCTGCCTATTTCAAGCACTCGATGGTTAGGCTCAAGCTGCAGGGCTCTGGTCATCAGCGCCACAGTGGACGGTTTCGAAATTGTCTGTCCGAACCCGATGGGCAAAGCATCATCCGCATATGGACGGCGGCACATTGCCTCATCTATAAATTTTGCACGGGGGGTTTTGAGAAAAGCCTCAAGAATCTTTCTGTCATTTCCGCAGGCAGGAGCGACAATGTCCGTTATGAAGCTCTGGGGTATAAGGTCTCTGTGCATTATTCCACTATCTGCGTGCCGATGCCTGATGTAGTAAACATCTCAAGCAGCACAGAGTGCTGAACACGCCCGTCTATTATATGTGCTTTTTTAACGCCGCCCCTTACTGCTTCTGCGGCGCAGTCAACCTTTGGTATCATTCCGCCGGTAACTACTTCGTCTATTTTCATTTTATCAATATCATCAAGGTGGATGGTTGAGATGCGTTTTTTGTCCTTGTCCATAACGTAAGGTACATCCGTGAGCAAAACAAGCTTCTCTGCCTTAAGAGCAGCGGCTATACTGCCTGCGACAAGGTCGGCGTTGATGTTGTAAGCCTCGTAATCATCGCCCACACCCACAGGGGCAATTACCGGAATATAGCTGTCCGCAAGCCTTTCAAGAACGCCGACGTTCACATCCTTAACCTTTCCGACATGCCCAAGGTCTATTATTTCCGGTGTTCTTATGAAGGTGGGGTCATCTTCAAGGCGGAGCTTTTCCGCACGGATAAGGTTTCCGTCCTTGCCGGAAAGACCTATGGCAACACCGCCGTTTTTATTTATCATTCTTACGATATCTTTATTAATCTTGCCCGCCAGAACCATTTCAACAACATTCATAGTTTCGGCGTCTGTGACTCTCATTCCGGAAACAAATTCGGTCTTTATATTAAGCTTTTTCAGCATATCGCCTATCTGCGGACCGCCGCCATGGACAATCACAGGGCGTATGCCGATATATTTCATAAGCACTATGTCATTGGCAAAGCTGAGTTTAAGCTGATCATCCACCATTGCATGACCGCCATATTTTATAACAATAGTTTTGCCGTAAAATTTCTGAATATAGGGCAGTGCCTCTATCAGCACATCCGCTTTTCTAATGAGTTCTTCCATCTTTTCTCTCCGGAACAAAACTGAGCGGGAATCCCCATGTATAAACCGAAAACGGCGCAGAATAAAGCAAATTTATGCGCCGGTGCTTACAGGGCGTCCTGCCGGACGGGGCAACTCCCCCTTACTCCACAGTAACAGATTTTGCGAGGTTCCTCGGCTGGTCGACATCAAGGCCGAGAAGATTTGCGCAGTGGTAGGCGAATATCTGCGTTGCCGTCACCGTGAGGAAAACAGAAAGCTCCTCAGGCACATCGGGAACCTCGATTACATGATCCGCCTTTCCGGCAAGTTCGGTATCGCCTTCGGTGACAATGGCTATGACTATGCCGTCCCTCGCCTTAACCTCCTCGACATTTGAGGCGGTTTTGTCATAAACAGAGCCCTTCACCGCTATGACAAACACAGGCAGTTCGCTGTCTATCAGCGCTATGGGGCCGTGCTTCATTTCCCCAGCGGGGTAGCCTTCGGCGTGGATATATGAGATCTCCTTGAGCTTGAGCGCACCCTCCAGAGCTATGGGATAGTTTACGTTTCTGCCCAGATAAAGGAAGTCGGAGGCATCCTTATATTTCTTTGCCAGATCTTCTATCTCGCTGTCCAGCCTGAGAACATGCTCAAGCTTATCGGGTATGCTCACAAGTTCCTTCAGAAATTCCCTGCTCTCTCCGGCGCTCATTGTTCCCCTCTGTCTGCCAAGATACATGGCAAACAGAAACAGGCTCGCCACCTGAGTGGTGAAAGCCTTTGTGGAGGCAACACCTATCTCAGGCCCTGCGTGAGTGTATATCACGCTGTGGGATTCCCTTGCGATGGATGAGCCCACCACGTTGCATATGGAAACAACCTTCGCCCCCATCTTCTTCACCATGCGCATGGCGGAAAGAGTGTCTGCCGTTTCCCCGGACTGGCTGATGGCGACAAAAAGCAGTTTTTCATCCGCTATCAAGTCCCTGTAGCGGTATTCGGAGGCTATATCCACCTCAACGGGGATACGGGCAAACTTCTCTATATAAAACTTGCCCACAAGCCCTGCGTGCCAGCTTGTTCCGCAGGCGACTATGACTATCCGGTTTATGTCCTTCAGCGACTCTTTAAGGTCTTTGGACAGATCAAAGAACACATCGCCTGATTCCAGGCTGTATTTTCCCCTGATCGTGTCTATCAGCGCTCTGGGCTGTTCGTTTATCTCTTTCTGCATGAAGTGGCGGTAACCGGCCTTCTCCGCCATGACGGGGTTCCAGTCTATATTTTTCACTTCCCTGTCAACGGCGTTTCCTTCGCAGTCGTATATGGTGTAGCCGTTTCTGGTTATCACGGCCACATCGCCGTCCTCAAGGAAAACGAATGTGCGGGTGTGGCTCAGCACAGCGGGAATATCGCTCGCGGCGAACATCTCGCCGCTGCCCACGCCGAGGACAAGCGGGCTGTCTTTTCTGGCGACTATAACCTTGTCCGGCTCTTTTTCTGAAATAACACCGAGGGCGTATGAGCCTTTCAGTTCCGCCAGCGCCGCCTGAACAGCCTTGAGCAGATCGCCTTCGTAAACGGATTCTATGAGGTGGGCTATCACCTCCGTATCTGTTTCAGATTTGAAGCTGAAGCCTTCTTTCGCGAGCTTCTCTTTAAGCTGAAGGTAGTTCTCGATTATGCCGTTATGAACAAGGGAGATATACTTCGATTTATGCGGATGAGCATTCTCGAAGGAGGGTTTGCCGTGGGTTGCCCAGCGTGTGTGCCCTATGCCCGCGGTTGCCTTGAAGTCCCTGTCCTTCAGCGCTTCCTTGAGGTTGATAAGCTTGCCCACACTGCGGGTTATCTCGATGACGCCGTCCTCCAGAAGGCAGAGCCCCGCAGAGTCATACCCTCTGTATTCCAGTCTGGAAAGACCTTCCAGAAGAACGTTAGATGCCTTTGAATTCCCTATATATCCTACGATTCCGCACATATTTTTACCTTTCCTTATAATTAATAATCAGAAATCCGCACACTCTGCCGGATTCTGATACACGGCTTTATTTCTTCTTTGTACTCTTCCAGCGGGAAACCCAGCCTTCCTTGATCTTCATGTCCGCCCTTGTCATGGCGAGAGCGTCTGCGGGCACATCCTTTGTGATCGTGGAGCCCGCCGCCAGAAGAGCGCCTCTGCCTATCTTCACAGGGGCAACAAGCTGAACATCGCTCCCCACAAAAACACCGTCTTCTATGACAGTCTTATACTTCTTTATCCCGTCATAGTTACAGGTAATTGTACCGCAGCCTATATTAACATCTCTTCCGATCTCAGCATCACCGAGGTAGGTCAGGTGGCTTGCCTTGCTCCCCAGCCCCATGAACGCTTTTTTTGTTTCCACAAAGTTGCCTATCTTATTATCACCCTCAAGCTCAGTACCCGGGCGGAGCTGAGCCATAGGCCCCACTGAGCTTCCCGCGCCTACCTTGCTTTCGGTTATATAGCAGTTGTCCCTGATTTCGCAGTTTTCGCCGATAACGGAATCCGTTATGCGGCAGCCGGACATGATCACACTTCCGGTTTTTATTGTATTTTTCCCGTGGAGATAAACATTGGGGTATATCTCCGCATCATTTTCTATTTCGGTTTCTTCATCGGCATAAAACGTATCGGGATCGAGTATGCTGACCCCCTGCTCCATGAACTTTATCGCACGGCGTTTCCAGAGAACTTTTGCGCTTTCCGCAAGCTGAACACGGTTGTTCACGCCTAAGAACTCATTCTCGTCCTCAGCCTTGTATGCGAATGCGCCTTCTCTCACTATATCTGTAAGATAAAACTCGTTCTGGGCGTTATCGCTTCCCACGCGGGAAAGCCTGTCCAGCAGAACGGCTGAATCACAGAAGTATATTCCGGTGTTTATCTCGTTTATTCTCTTTTCCTGATCGTTTGCGTCCTTTTCCTCTACTATCTTAATGACGGAGCCGCCGCCTCCCCTGACCACACGCCCGTAGCCCGCAGGGTTTTTCACGCTGACGCTTATGAAGCTCACCGGATGTGCCTCTGCTGTTTCCATAAACTTCTTCAGGGTTTCAGCCCTCACAAGGGGCATATCCCCGCAGAGGATAAGCACACGCCCGCCGTGATTCTGTATGACGGCTTTCGCCGCCAGAACCGCATCCGCCGTTCCGCGCTGACTCTCCTGAAGGCTGAAGGAGGCTCTTTCGCCCACATGGGTTTTCACATCCTCCGCGCCGCTGCCCACGACAATGTTCACCTCATCCGCACCGCAGGCGGAGGCAGCATCTATAACATAATCTATCATCGGCTTTCCGGCTGATTCGAAAAGAACCTTAGGTTTTGAGGATTTCATGCGGGTTCCCTTGCCCGCAGCGAGGATAAGAGCGAGAATTTTCATTATTTCACCGTATAAAAAGCAATAGATAAGAGTTTAGGCAAATGGAACAGAAAAATCAATTGTGGAATATAATTGACAGTGTATACAGAAGCTATTCGTCGTCATACTCTTTGAGATAACCGAACTCAACCTCTGCCTTTTCCTCGCTCCCCGTTCTCTGAACCCTGAGTTTGATAAGATAAAGCTCGTTGTAGTTGTTGTTGAACCTTTCGCATTTGAATGAGGTCACCTCGACAGTGTGGGTTTCCGTGTCCTCATCGTAAGGGGACAGATAATCGTTTACATCTCCCAGATCGGAATCGCAGTCGATATGCCCGAAGCCCACTTTCTCGTTATAAACCCCTGCTATCAGAAACTCGGAGGCGCCTTTTGCGATCTCAAGGGAGCTCTTGTAGGACTCCACAGATGCCGATGTCCGTGAACCGGACTGAACAAAGTATATCAGGGCGCTGATGAAAGCCAGCGCGACTGCGGAAAGCACAAGTGTTGTGATCAGCGAGAAGCCCTTGTTATCAATTCTCATATTTCTTTCCTATGTTGTATGTGCGGGCATCAATTGTCATTATGTTCCAGCGGTAGTTCCTGCCGTCTGCGGGGAGTGGGAATATCACACGGTCGAGAAGATTGTCTTCTGCGTCAAAATCCAGATCTTTTGTCATATTATCCGCGCCGAAATTAAAATTACGGTCAAACTGGCCTTCCTGAACCAGAACATAGACAATCAGCCTGCGGAGACTGAAAAAGCTGTCTTCGTCTCCTGCGGCGGTGATGTTGTCAACAGTATCGTAAACTATGCTGCCCCCGTCCTCATATCCGGCAAAAACCCGCCATCCGGCAGCACAGTCCACAAGCGGGAGGCTGTTCCTGCACAAAACAGATGTGTTGGGGCTGCACCTTGCGCTTCTGTCCGGAGTTCCGTCGCCGTTGCAGTCATCCGCAAGCCTGTAGCTGATCGTTATGTATTTATCCGCCGCCGCTGGATCGTATGGATAGCCCATTGCATAGTAATAGTCTGCGGCGGTTACGGAGCCTTCGCTATAGCTTATCTCCCTGTTGTTCAGGGAGCTGATCACCTTCAGCCCGCCGTAAGGGTTTGAGCCGAGCCCGCCGCTTGAGTTGTCGGCTTCGCAGGTGATGTTGCTGGCATTGTCCGATTCGCATTTAAGAAGAGCCCAGCCGTGTGTCCTCGGGTCGAGCCTGTCGTAGGTGGTGCGGATCGAAAATGTGCCGTTGTCCCATCCGATGGGATAAAGGTCGTCCGTTGTTCCCGTCACCTTCTCCTCGTCCGCAAGCCCGAAACCGGTATTCACCAGATCCGTGCGGAGGATCTCAGAGTTTATCATCCCTTCCACTATGGATTCGGTTATCTTGGACTGGGTTTTCGAACCGGAATAAAGATTTATGTATGTGGCGTAGAGAGCCGTTATCAGCACTCCGGAAATCACCATGACAACAAGAAGCTCAATGAGCGAGAAGCCCTTTTTCATACTACAGACCGCCTTCCTGTATAACTGTTTTTCTTGTGATATATTTCAAGCTGTCTCTGTATCTCCAGCAGACAGTGGCAATTACTGTTCTTGTTCCCTCAAGCTCCACTCCAGCATCGGAAACTGTTTCGAAAAGCTTGTATACCACTTCGTAGTCTATGCTGCCTCCGCCCGCGGCGGACGCCTTTCTGAATACAAAAGTGCCTGTGCAGGCAGGGTCGTCCGGAACATCGTTGTCATCGGGGTCGCAGTAGGCGTTGAGGTTCTGGGTGTCCTCCAGATCCATATCGGGAAGCGAGGCAGGCTGATCCGTAAGATCGTCAAGCTCCGCGCTCCGCATCCCTTCAAAAATTCCCTGTATTGTCTCCTCCCCTTTCTGGCGGAGAAGCTCCTGAAGGTTTCGCTGCTGGACAATAATATACCCGTAGGCAAGCCCCAGCATAACAACCGCCATAACAACCACGGACACAAGCATTTCCATTATGGTGAAGCCGCGTTTATCTGGCATTGCAGTTTTCCCCGTCATATTTTCCCGCCTTGACCCTGTTGGCCTCGTAGAGAACACAGTCATACTCGGCTTTCATGTTCTCCAGATCAGAGCGTATCATCCCCTGCGAAACGGTGAACCCGCCGCTGAAAGCTATATTGTCATCCGTGACGAACGGAGTTCTGACCGTAAGCGTAAAATTGTCGTAAACATCGCCGTCAGCATCAACCACGCTGATCTGCCTGCCGTTTACAACAACAGCCAGGTTTTCTTTTCTGGTGAACGAATACTGCCTTGCGGTGTTGGTAAAAGAGAGAATCTGGCGCGTGTCGCTCTCCACATCGGCCTTGAGCATAAGGCTGCGGTAGCCTAAGGTGCCCATGGTAAGCAGGATTCCCATTATCGCCGTCACAACAATAAGCTCTACCAGTGTAAGCCCTTTATTGTTCATCATTTCTCAATCCAGAAAAGAAGTCTGCCTTTTCTTTCCCTTCCCTGTTCCGCCGCGGACTGAATATCGCCTATGATTGCGCCTTCCTTCCAGTCTGTGGTTTCAGTTTCAGGCGAGGGTATCTTTGTTATGTCCCCCGGAGTTCTAGGAACCCAGACAGGGGGGACATCATCGGGATCGATTGCATACTGGCCGTCGCAGGAAAGCGCTATTGCCGAGCCGGAAGCGCAGTTCAGCCCCCACACCCTTGAACGGCCGCCGAATGAGCATATATCAGAGTTCGGTTCCGTGGTTCCGAAGAAAATCACATTGGCGTAGGAAATGGGCTCGGGATCGGAAAGAAGCCTCTCCATCAGGAAACTGCCGCTTTTCGCCTCAAGCTCCTTATACCATGAGAAGCTTCCGTTGCCGGAGAGAAGCTGAGAGCAGGCGTCCGCGCTGGAATGCGCGTTGTTCAGGTTGCAGTTGCCTCCGTCACAGTCGTCGATGCGCACTCCGTAGAGGTAGTTATGATCATTCGCATTAACCCCTGCCTCATCGGTTTTATAGAACCAGCGGCCTGTGCCGAAGTAAATGTATTTCATATCAAAGCATTTCATGTACTCAACCTTCTGGGTAACAGGCTTCTGCGCACTGTTGAACACATTGCCGAATTCCCAGTCGGCCGGGTTCTGGCTCGCAATTTTCACGCCCATTACATTGCCCGACCAGTTGGGGCTGGATGCGTTACCCGTCATCTGGTTGATGCCGAAGAACACCACATCCGTGTCCCCGTCGCCGCCGTAGTCAACCCCGTTGGTAAAAAGCTTGCCGCCGAACGCCTGACTGTATGAGCTGAGGGCGGACACCTTGGTGTATCCTGTGCGGTTTGCGCCCGTAAACTTATGCACGGAGCTAATTCCGTAGGTTGACGGATTCAGGTTCAGAACAAAAATATTAAGATCCTGTCCGGCGAGCCCCGCATAGTTTGTGGGTCCCGAGATAAACATTATGTACCGGCTGCTGCCTTTCTTAATGAATGCAGGGCCTGAGAAACTGAATGCGAGGTAAGGATCGGTGAACTCCCAGAGGAGCACGGGGTTGCTCTGATCCGTTATATCCAGTGCGTAGTAGGAGGAGAGCCCGACACAGCTTGAGCTTGAGGCATCGGCGCAAGTATCCGCAGGGGGACGCACCGAGCCTGTTGCAGTTGATGCGCAGGAGCCGCCCAGCCTCATTCCGCCTATGAGTATCCTCTTTTCCACATAGCCGTCATTATTGTCGTCAAGCTCAAGGATGTAGGGCGTAAGGTCGTTATAATAGATGTGGCAGTAATCCGGGTCAGCCAGATAGCGCAGATAGGGCAGTGCATTTTTTGGTATGAATGCCCACTCCTCACGTCCGACCTTGTCCGTTCCGCAGTCCATGGAGTCGTTGCAGAGCCTCACCGCCTGATATGAGGAAAGACCTGTGGTGAGCACCTTGCCCGCGCGGAAGGCATGGAGCATTCCGTCATTCGCGCCCACATATGTCATTGTGAAGCCCGGCTTGCCTGTTTTATTGGGATAGTCCACCATAACCGGGCTGGAGTTCAGTATGTCCCCCAGTTTATAAACGCTGCCGTCAAGCAGCATCCTTGAGCGGCATCCGTTATAATCAGTGCCGAGGATATAGCTTATCAGGTTATCTGCCGTGCCTATGCAGGCAGGGAACGAAGCAGATGCTCCGAGCATGTCCTGAAAACCTGCTTTATTGGCTATGTTAAAGGGAACAAGGCTTCCGTTCACGTTTGTATAAACCACCCTTGAGGCCGCAGAGGTTTGCGAAAGCTTGTCGCCACCCTCCCAGAGGTACGCCACATCGTCAATGGAGATGTCCGTGTTCGAAGGTGCGTCTGTGTCCTTTGAACCCTGACAGTTGCCTGTGTAGCGGTCTATCTGGAGCGAGCCGGAATCATCCACCCTGAACTCAAGTATCTTGTCGCCGCTGCTGCAGAGATCAAGACGGAGGTTTCCGTTGCTGTCCTCCATGATGTTCTGCGTCATTTTATGGGTAAAGAACCAGTAGGTGAAAAGCTGTCCCGCCCACTGAATCTTGTTTGTCTGTGTGGAATCGCCGAAGTCTTTCTCAGGATAGAAAAGCGCATGGTTGATAAGCGTTCCCTTGTTTTTGCCCAGACCTATGGCGGGGGCTGTTCCTGATGCGGTCTTCTTTATGATGTCGGTAAAGACCTGCGCAAATTTCTGTTCAAGGAGCAGAGGGTTGGTGATGAAGTGGTAGCTGTCCGGCACTCCGTCGCCGTCCTCATCCCATTCGCTGTCGCTGCTGAGCACTCCGTCGTCATCCTTGTCCTTAAACCCGCCGTATTTCGCCGCGTACCAGAGAGGATCCTTCAGGAGGGACGCGTTTGTGCCCCCCGGGGAGAAAGTCTTAGACCAGCTCAGAGGCAGTCCGCTTATGGCTGCGCTGCCTGAACCGTCCGCAAGGTCGGATATGGGCAGATAAACGCCGTCCGCCGTGGTTCCGGTTATGATAAAGCCCATGGCCTGATTAATCCCGCCCGCGGCATATTCAGAGTTCAGACTGATGGTCACGGTTCCGTTTGCATTCACAACATAGTCGTATCTGGCTATGGCATCCATATCATGATCGGCGCCCTGCTCAACGTCCTCGAAGTTGATGCGGAAACGTCCGCTTGTTTCCGTGATTGTTTCCGCATAGAAGTCCACTATGCCGTTTGAGGGGCAGAAGCCCGTTCCGTTGAGTATAAGCCCGTAAGTGCCGTTGTTTATAGTATACCCGCAACTTATTCCGCTGCCCCCGACAGACTTGCCGAGGGGAACAAGCTTCACTTCGCTGCCGTTCACACTGATCACAATTTCAGGCAGGGGAGAGGCAAGCGCCACAGCGTGGGTGTCGATATTTTTCAGATACCCCACAACAGAGTGAGTGTTTGAGGAGAACTGAGTTTTAGCATATGAGGCAAGCGCCGCAGTGTTGTATGTGCCTTTCTTTGTGGGTTCCTCAGGGCAGAGACCCAGCGCGCTTCCGAGGGTGCTGAGGCTCTTTGCGGAGCACATGAAGTCGTTAAGTGTGCCGTTGTTGCCGATGAAATAGCTTCCGCTCAGCCCTTCATTCTCGGAAATGTCTTCCAGAAGATCGCTCCTGTTGTAGTCCGTGAATGTGCCCGATGCGGGCACGCCGTCATCGTAGCTGGGGTTGACATCGCTCACCACTATGATATTCGGCTTGGAGCAGGAGGGGAAGTTGGCATAGGGATCCATCCATGAAGGCTTGGGCAGACTGAGCCCCCCGTCAGTTGAGCTTGAGTATGTGTAGGCGTTTGTGGCGCTTCCCGCACCGGACAAATATCTCAGCGTTTCCCAGTACATCTCGCCGATAGGGTTGCCCCAGGCCTTGCATTCGCCCTCCTCAACAGGTCCGTCAGTTATCCAGCCGCAGTTGCTGTTGTATGAATCGCTGCCGTAGTCATAGTCATTTATTTTAAGCGTGCTCAGTGTTTTTATTATCCCGCCCCGTGTCGGGGTGGTGGTAACGAAAGTGCCGTCAGCGTTTATCTCTTCGGATATGGAAGTTATGTTTTTCCTCAGCACCCCGCCGGAGAGGTTTTTCTCGTATGAGCCTGTGATCATGCCGAAGTACATCGGAGAGGATTTCACCAGAAATCCTTCGGAGGAGGTGCAGGATGTGTCTGTTTCGTTTGTTTTGGAGCAGATGTTCTCCCCGTTGCCGGTACCGTACCTCTGCAGAAGCCCTGTGGGCTTTTTGCTGCCCGAGCCGTAGTTATAGCAGTTGGTTTCCTCGCCTGCTGACGAATCGCACACTTTGACCCTTACATATCTTTTTTCATTGGGTGATACAACGCTGTCCGAGCAGACTGGGCGCTCTGTTGATGCCCATTCCCATTTGCGTTTGGTCTGGTTTCTGGCAACTTTTATAAGGTGATCCTCGTTAACAGCGTCTGAAGTCATGCAGAAGAGGTGACGTTTGCTGACCACATTAACATCATCACCGTAGAAGGGTTCGCCCGTATTGACAAAATCGGTTGTCTTGAGACTGCACACACCCTGAGTGCCCACAATGTCAGGAGCGTAAAAAACTATTGAATCCGCATCAAGGTTTGCTTTGGAAAAGGTTTTGTAGCTTGCGTCACCCGGCCTGCGGTATCTCACCCTTGCTCCATCTCCTCCTGTCTGTTCTCTAACACGGACTATCAGAGTATATTCGTTTCCGGCCGTAAGGCTTATGGAGCCGTTATTATTGTCATTGCCTGAATAGCCGTGGCACCCGTAATAGCTTGCCACTATTGTGTTGTTTATCTCAAGCTCGCCGCCGTCGTCAGAGTCAATGGAGAATGTCCATGTTCCGCCCTGACCTGCGGGAACTACAAACTTTGTCACAAACATGAGGTTTCCGCGCTCAACCTGATTAGTCTGAGCAGAGTCATTATAGCTCACGGATTCCACGTACTTATGAGTTTTATAGTCCTGAACGGAGAATGTTGACAGCATGTTGCTGTGGTTTGTTCCGCATCCTTTGTCCGTTCCGTCCTCATATGTCACGAAAAGGATCTTTCCGTTAACATTCCAGTTCGCGGGAGCATCAGGCATATCGCATGAGAAGTTGGAGGGAGCGTCATAGGGAGTCAGATCCCTTGTGTCCGTTCCCCAGTATTCCTTGCCCCAGGAGTGGGCGTCACGGGGGATATATGTGCTGGCAAGAACCGTTTCGTTTGCTCCGTCCGTGCTTCTGTGACCGCCGTAAAGAACCTTGCGGAGAACGTCAATGCGGGACATGGTAAGCCAGTTCAGGAAGTTTCCGCTCCACTCACCGGTTCCGCCGCAGTATTTGTCGGCTGTTGTGCGGGAAGGGTTGAAGCGTGCCGTGCCTGATGTGGTGTATGTGTAGCATTTGTATGAGTCAAAGTAGCCGTAATAGTCTATCTCATGTTTGTAGCCGATATCTATGACACCGTCCCCGTCAAGGTCTGTGGCATCGTTATAGGCTTCATAATAAAGCTTGTGATCGCGCCCCATAACAAACATCACAAGCGGGGAAGCCGTTGCGGAGATGAAGGGCGGGGTGCTGATGTTGTTGCCGCTTCCGCAGTAGTCAGTCATTACTGCCTGAGCGGGCTGAAATAATAAAAGGAGAGCAAGCAGAATAAAACCGGTTTTTTTCATGTCAGTCACCTTTTATAAGTATATGAACGGCATAGCTGCCGTATGCGGTAATTTCAACATCCGCCCCTCTGCGTATATCCCTGAGGGAGGAATATTCCTCGTAATAGGCGTTGTTTCTGCGGAACTGCCTGACCACTCTGAGCTCTCTGCCGTAGGAGAAAACTCTTTCCCCCACGCTTATGGAATCCTCGCTGTACCCTCTGAACTCACCGCTGAACAGCATGGGATTAGCAGCGTAAACACTGAGAGTGATAAAAAGAACGGCGAATGCCGCAATCAGGGATTTTTTCATAAAAACTCCTGCGGAAACTGCACGGAAAGAGTTCTTCCGTTATTAATTATATTTCACTGCTTAACGGTTTTCCACCGAAATAAAGGCAGATACGGATCTGCTGTAATATAATCAGCAGTTTTAAACAAAAAAGAAAGGGAAACCGCACAAGCTGTACAAATTTCTGAAAATACAGGATTAATCTCAGCCGAAAAGGAATGAGTATGCGGCAGGTATAAAAGCGGTTTCTCCGGGCTTGAGCATGGGGATCATATCAGACGGGGAGTGAAGCTTTCTAAAACCCATCCGCGCGCATTCCGCTTCGCTGAAACTGCTGTGCAGATGCACATTGAAGCGTTCGGTGAGGGTTCTGAGGTTGTATGCCGTCTGGCGGTTTATCTGGTAGTCCGCAAGCAGGCTTTCAAGCATGGCCTTTGAGGAAGCAAGGTCGAAAAAATCGCGGAAGAATGAGTTTCCGTAACTGTCCGCGCATTCGGCGAAAAAGAATATATCCGCACCTTCCTCGGCGACAGGAGCAGCTCTGTCCAGCGATTTCTGAGCCTGAACCATGTTTATGTCCTTGGGGAAGCCCCCGCAGGAAACTATGAGCGAGCGGTATTTTCCGGGCGGAGTAATGCGGAATTTGGAGTCAAGCACCTCACAGGCCTTGTGATGCGCCATGAAGAGATCGCCGCACACCATATCAAGAAGCCTTCCCTCCTCGTCCAGAACAGTGTTGACAGAGAAGAAGTTACGCCCCGAACGGCTTATCATCAGCGCGTCCACTATATCGCGGTGGACGGGGTTGTGGTTAAGCTCACCGGCCTTTGCCAGCGGGTGTCTTCTGCCGCCGGAAGCGTCCAGAGCAAGCATGTGATTGCGCAGTATGGATTTTTTTGCGGCTATTCCGGGGAAGATAAGTTTGCGCCCGCCGCCGTAACCCGCGAAATAATGGTGACTTACGGAGCCTATCGGAACTATTAAGTCATGTTCAAGATATATTTTATTGATAAAAACGGGTGTTTTTGATTTTGTAATTCCGTAGAAGGCGTGGGCGGTCAGGTCTTCGCAGTCATGATCGAAAAGCCTGTCCTTATACTTTGAATAGACTGAGTCGCCGAGGATTTTCTTTTTCTCGTCATCAGTTACGGGTCTGTGGGTTCCGACTGCAAAAATTATGCTGACAGTTTTTCCGTGTTTCTCCGCTTCTGCGAGCATGGACGGGAAAAACCGCTCCAGCCCGCTCTTGCGGGTTATGTCCGGCAGAATAAAGAGGATTTTTTCCGATTTCTCAACGCACTCTGAATAGCTTTCGGAATAGACGCACTCATCCATTGCCCTTTTGATCCCTTCATCATCAAGGGGTGCATGGCCTCCGGAACCGCCGAGAATATCAACGGGAAAACCGGTGTGCACATCAAAGGCTTCCTGCCCGCAGGCAATATTCAGCCTATCCGCCGATTTTGGACATTGTGCGTTTGAATCTTTCATTTCTGTTATCCGTAACTATGTGGTGTTCCTCGTCCTTTTTGCCAAGTGCATCCATAATGGCCGCTCTCAGGGCGTCCTTGTCCCTGCTTTTAACTGCCTGAGTGATGTCGGTTTCCTGATCCGTTAAAAGACAGGGGCGTATTTTACCGTCCGCCGTGAGCCTCAGTTTGTCGCACTCGGAGCAGAAATGGTTGGAAATGGGGGTGATGATCCCGATCACGGCTCCGTTGGATAGTTTGTAATTCTTTGCGGGTCCGGCGTTTCTGTCTTTTTCCAGAGGAGTCACCCTGTATCTTCTGCTTATGAGATCCAGAATCTCAGCGCCGTACATTATGTTCTCTTTTTTCCATTCGCAGGAATTGCCTATGGGCATGAACTCTATGAACCTGACCACAACGTCCGCTCTGGCGGCGAATTCGCAGAAGTCGTATATCTCGCTGTCGTTAAAGCCGCGTATAAGCACGCTGTTGGTTTTCACAGGGCGCAGACCCGACTTCTTGGCGAGGAAGATGCTTTCCAAAAGCCTCTGGATATCAAATCCTCCGGTGATCTCCCTGTATTTATCCGCTTTGAGGGAGTCAAGACTCACGTTTATCCTCTTCACGCCGGAAGCGGCTATCTCTTCCGCATATTTGCCGAGAAGCGCCCCGTTGGTGGTGAGGGTGACTTCGTCGACTCCTTCGATTTTGTGAAGCTCGCGCAGAAAATCGGTCACACCTCTGCGCACCAGAGGCTCGCCTCCGGTAACGCGGATCTTGTGCACACCGAGGGAGGCGAAAACCTCCGTGGCAAAAAGCATATCCTCGAAACGCAGAATGCTTGAATGCTCCAGATGCTTAAACTCATCGCTGGGCATACAGTATTTGCATCTGAAGTTGCACCTGTCGGTCACGGAGATACGCAGATAGCGTATCTCTCTTCCGAAGCGGTCTTTAACAGTTTTATTCATATATCTCGTCTTCCGTTATCTCTCTTTTACGGCCGAAAATGACCGCTATGAATATACTCAGCTCATAAAGCAGAAGCAGAGGCCCCGCCATCATAAGCTGCGAGAAAACATCCGGAGGGGTCATAACCGCCGCCACGATGAAAATTCCCAGAATTGAATATCTTCTGTATTTGCGCATCATCTCCGCGGTGACAATCCCCATCTTCGCGAGGAAGAAGGTGAAAACCGGCAGCTCGAAAACTATTCCGAAGCCAAGCACCATCTTGGTGACAAAGCTCAGATACCACTCTATGGAAAGGTTCGCTATCACGTAACCCTGCGCGTATTTAAGGAAAAACGCGAACCCGAAGGGGAACACGAAGTAATAGGCAAAGCCCGCACCGAGGAAAAAAAGCAGCGAAGCACTTACAACGAAGCCCAGAACATACTTTTTCTCATGAACATAAAGCCCGGGCGCTATGAACTTCCATATATGAAAAAAGATAAACGGCATACTGAAAAACAGGGCAGCCATGAAACAGAGCTTGAGCTCCATAAAGAAGCCTTCGGTGATTTTCAGCATTGCCATGCTTGATTTCTCGGGCATGATCTCCACGAGGGGCTTTGTTATGAAATCCATGAAAAACTGGCTCTGCCAGTAGCAGACGGAGAAAACCGCCACGACTATCACAAGTATGTATAAAACTCTTTTGCGAAGTTCCTCAAGATGCTCAATCAGCGGAATCTGGGATTCCACACCCTGATTTTTGTCCTTAGCCATTTGTTTCCTTCCCTTTCACGTCAGCAGCGTCAGATGCTTCCTGCTTTGCGGTCTGAGCCGTTCCCGCCTCTGCGGGCGATTCGGCGTTATTCTCAGCGCTCTGCTTTTTCTTTTCCCAGTGATCCCTGTAAGCGTCTTTCACCGTTTTATTGGGGGCGGCATCGAGATCATCTATATTTACTGCGGATTTAAGATCGTTCAGAGAGCGCTTGAACTGAGCGTATCCTTTCCCCAGTGTTTTCGCCAGTTCAGGCAGTTTGCCCGGCCCGACAACCAAAAGAGCTATTACAAGAATCAAAAAAACTTCAGACATACCGAATCCAAACATACGATTCACCTCAACTGCATAATATGTATTTACAGCTAAAAATCAAGACAAGCTTCCACGGGAAACAGTTCCGCCTTCTATCCTTCAGCGCGCCGGACAGCTATTTACACATTCCCTGCCGGATGGTATGATTCTTTCCCATGGAAGATCATAAAAAAGGACACAGACAAAGGCTGAAGGAAAAGTTCAGAAGCGGACCCTCCGCTCTGCATGATTACGAGATCATGGAGCTTGTCCTTTCCTATGTCATCCCGCGCAGGGATGTGAAAATCCCCGCAAAGGATATAGCTGATAAAACGGAAAGCCTGCGTAAAGTTTTTAAAACGGATCTCACTGTCATTAACGGCATAGGCGAGGAGGTTCAGCTTTTCTTCAATATCCTCCGCGAGTTTTATGTGCGCATGGAACACGGGAATCTGAAGTACGAACCTCTGGTTCTGGATTCCGGCTCTCTGGTTTTCAAGTTTCTGCGGATGCTCATAGGCATATCCGACAAGGAAAATTTCGTCAGCCTTTTTGTGGATAAAAACAAGCGGCTGATAAGCTACGAAGTTGTCTCCTCCGGCACTGTGGACAGAACCGCCGTTTACCCCAGAGAGATAGCGGAGCTGGCTCTGAGACGGAAAGCAACTTACGTCATAATCGCCCACAACCACCCCTCCGGCTCGCTGATCCCCTCCGAGGAGGACATAAACATTACGGAGCGCATATCAAAGGCGCTTGAAACCCTTGATATAAAGCTTCTTGATCATATCATAGTTACAGATACATCTTTTTTGAGCATGAAGGCGCAGAAGCTTATTTAAGGAGAAATTCCATGAAAAAAGTTTTCGTAACAGGCGGAACCGGCTTTGTCGGTTCACACGTAATCAGCAGGCTCATTGAGAAGGGTGTTCACGTCAGAGCTCTGGTCAGAGACAAAACCCCGCACAAAGACGCAGAAGCCGTGCGCGGGGATATACTTCGTCCGGAAACCTTCACAGACGCGCTTAAAGATGCTGACGCTGTCATAAACCTTGTGGGGATAATCCGTGAGTTTCCCGAAAAAGGCATAACCTTTGAGAACATGCATTACTCCGCCGCTAAGAACATTACGGACGCGGCGAAAGAAGCCGGAGTGAAGCGCCTGATCCACATGTCCGCGAACGGAACAAGGAAAAACGCCGTATCCGGCTATCACAAAACAAAATATATGGCAGAGGAATACATAAAAAACAGCGGGCTGGACTTCACCATATTCCGCCCCTCCCTCATATACGGCAGAGGGGACTCATTCATCTCCATGCTGGCGGGATATATGAAGAAAGCTCCGGCTTTCACCTACTTCGGCGACGGCTCATACCCGATGCAGCCCGTGAGTGTTTATGAGGTGGCGGACGCTTTCACCGAGGCTCTCTTCAGGGACGCTGCTATCGGCAGAACATATCATCTCTGCGGAAACAGGGTTTACACCTATAAGGAACTTCTGCGTGAGATATCAAAAGCCATGAACCGGGATATGATCCTCCTCCCCGTTCCGGAGGGGCTGATCAGCCTTGCCATTTCACTTTTCGGCGGCTTCTCCTTTTTCCCGATCACCCGCGACCAGTTCATAATGCTCAAGGAAGGAAACACATGCGCAGAAACCTTCGCCTTCTCCGAACTCGGGATAGAACAGAGAGATTTTCCGTCGGAAATTAAAAAGTATATTTCATGAACATTTTTGAAGTTGAAAAATCGTATTATTTGAATATTATTGATCATTGACCCTCAGGGGCATAATCAGGGAGCAGAATTAATGAAAATCAAAGTATTGCTTTTCGCGGCGATGATGCTTGTGCTTGCCGCATGCAGCAGACAGGAAACAGGGGAGGCCGGAAGCTCCGTTCAGGCGGATTCCATCGAAACACTATACTCCGGAGCAATGGCACAGATAAAAGAGGAGCACAAAGGGAAGGTTCTTCTGGTTAACTTTTTCGCCTCATGGTGTCCGCCGTGCAGGGGCGAAACGCCTGACTTTGTAAAAGTCTATGGAGAGGAGAAGGAACGCTTCTCCATAGTGGCTCTTTCAACCGAAGCGGAAAAGAAAGACATCGCAAGATACATCAGCGAATTCGGCGTGAACTACCCTGTCTTCATGGCAGATCCCTCGCTCAGCATAGAGTTCGGCATAAGCACAATCCCCACCAGCATAATATATGCTCCGGACGGCAGGCTTGTTGATATTATCGTCGGCTCCATACCGGAAAAAGACCTGAAAAATATAATCGAAAAGCTCGCAGTTAACTGACGGATGCATGGCGGACGGCTTTCTGAAAGGCTGTCCGCTTTTTTTATATAAAAAATTCATTTGACCGATTCAGGTCTCGGCCTGAAGATCATTTTCTATTGAAGTTTGCCTGTATGCGTGTATTTTTAAATTGTCAGCCACATGCATATTCCGGAGGTCAGCGCTTTATGTTCGAAGCGGGAGTTAAATGCGTAATCAAGGAACCGATAACATCGCGCTATGTGATGATGCTCGAAACAATATGCGGTCAGTACCTCATCCCCATAACCATCGGAACCTTTGAAGCGGAAGCCATATATCAGGAACTGAACAGAATCCCCTGCCCCAGACCCATGACTCATCAGTTCATAGGCGGAATATTCGGCGTTCTCGACGGGGTTTACGTTGAAAATATCATCATAGACAATGTCGAAAAGGGCATCTTCACCGCTAAGCTCAACATCAACACGGAAGGAGCGTCAAAATCCATCGACTGCCGCCCGTCGGACGGCGTTGCACTGGCTCTTCACATGAGCATCCCTCTCTTTATTGAGGAGAAGGTGGTTTCAAAAAGCTGCTGCATAGAGCGGACAGGCCTCACCATGGCGGAGGAAAGAGCACTTTTCGGAATAATAGATGATCAGGGAACAACATTCTGGAACGTTTAACAAATATCAGAAAGCAGTATATAAAGAACCCTCTCTCCTTCTCAGGAAACATCAGCAGATTCATTAATCTCTGAAAATCCCCCTCAGTCCCCCTTTATAAAAGGGGGAAGTTATTTTCCGCTGAAAACAAGACACCCTCATTTCGCAAAGGAGGGTGGGGGAGGATTTATGCATAACTGAAAATCCCCCTCAATCCCCTTTATAAAAGGGGGA
>JBFWJG010000019.1:0-39428 GCA_050253335.1 Deferribacterales bacterium
CTGCTTCGTTTCCTTGAAGGAATCTAATTTCTCTAGCCACAAATTCCTCCTGTTAGCCTTTTTTATAAACTTCGATTGCAAAGTCGGGACACCTAAGCTCGCACTGCATGCAAGCTATGCACTTGTCAAGGTCGGCGACATGCGCTTTAAAGTCCTTCATATCAAGGACTTTGGTAGGACAGAGTTCCACGCAGATTTCGCAACCCTTGCAGTACTCTACAATAATGTTAATGCTTTCTGCCTTACCCATTAACTTCTCCTTTTGTAATTGCGGCAGCCTATACGCCGGCCGCATTCAGAACACACACTCAGCCCAGAGCCGCTGAGATCGGGCCTTGTGCGAATCCTCTACTTTTATATTTAGGCCGCCCGCATACCCCAATGCGGACGGCCTTTTATTTCTAAATTTTCCCGAGAACCTCGGCAACTTTTTTACCGATGTCCGAAGGTAACTCCACAACATGAACGCCGCACTCGGCAAGCCTTTTCATCTTTGAGGCCGCCGTGTCGTCCCCGCCGGAGATTATTGCTCCCGCGTGACCCATTCTTTTACCCTTGGGCGCGGTCTGTCCGGCTATGAAGCTGACTACGGGCTTCGAAAAGTTGTTTTTAATCCATTCCCCTGCCTTAACCTCTGCCTGGCCGCCGATTTCGCCGATCAGAACCACAAGCTCCGTCTGCGCGTCGTACTCAAACATTTCCAGCAGGTCGATATATTTAAGACCTATTACAGGATCTCCGCCTATTCCCACACAAGTTGACTGTCCGAGACCGTATGCGCTTACCTGCTTAACGGCTTCATAAGTCAGTGTGCCCGATTTTGAAATAATTCCCACTGTTCCGGGAGTATGTATTTCGCCGGGCATAATCCCCATCTTGCATTCGCCGGGCGTGATTACGCCGGGGCAGTTGGGGCCTATGAGCATTGTCCTTGAACCTGTGGTTTTTATCATCCTTTTAACCGCGAGCATGTCCCTTACGGGTATGCCTTCGGTAATGCACACGCAAACATCAAGGTTTGCATCCACCGCTTCCATGATGGAGTCAGCAGCATACGCGGGCGGAACATAAATGATGGACGCATTGGCTCCTGTTGCTCTCACTGCTTCTTCAACAGTGTCAAACACGGGAGTGCCGTCTACGTTTTCTCCGCCTTTGCCCGGAACGACACCTGCTACGATGTTTGTTCCGTATTCTTTCATCTTGGCTGCGTGGAATTTTCCCTGACTGCCTGTAAGGCCCTGTACAATAACCTTGGTCCTGTTATTTATAAGTATGCTCATTTGTTACCCCCTTTCTTCCTTGCAGGAGCATCGGGTGCGGGTTCGTTCGCAAGTTTGACGGCAAGCTGGGCGGCGTCTGCCATCGTGTCTGCGGCGTAGATGTTCAGTCCTGATGATTTGGCTTCTTCGTTGATGATTTTTTTGCCTTCAGCAACGTTTGTGCCGTCAAGTCTGAGTACCACGTGCTTATCGCCCGGAACCTCGTTTGCTGCCTTTAGAACGCCTTTGGCTATTAAGTCGCAGCGAACAATACCACCGAAAATATTCACGAAGATAACCTTCACGTTCGGGTCGGTAAGGATGATTCTGAAAGCTTCCCTTACCTTGTTTTCGTCCGCTCCGCCGCCAACGTCCAGGAAGTTTGCGGGTTGTCCTCCGAAGGACTTGATGATGTCCATTGTGGCCATAGCAAGGCCGGCTCCGTTTACCATGCAGCCGATGTTGCCTTCCATGCTCACATAGGACAGGTCGTAAATGGATGCTCTTACTTCCTGAGGCTCCATTTCGCCGTAGTCCTTCATCTCTTCTATCTTGGAGTGACGGAAGAGTGCGTTGTCGTCCACAGTGATTTTCGCGTCAAGGCAGACGATTTCGTTGTCACTGTTTACAACAAGGGGGTTTATTTCAAGCAGCATGCAGTCATAATCCATGAAGACCTGATGCAGCTTAACCACAACCGCGGAAAACTTATTGAGAAGATTGCCTTTAAGCCCGAGTTTTTTGGCAATTTTCCTTCCCTGATAGAAGCCCATGGCTTTTATAGCGGAGAGTTTCTCCTTTATAATAGCCTCAGGTCTGCTTTCAGCGAGAGTCTCAATCTCTGTGCCGCCTTCTGCGCTTGCTATTAAGATGTGCTGCTCGTTGTCTCTGTCGACCATGAAGCTCAGGTAGATTTCCTGTCTGATGTTAGTCGCTTTTTCAACAAGGATCCTGCGGACGATTTTACCCTCTTCCCCGGTCTGGTGAGTAACCAGTTTCATACCGAGCATCTGGGTGGCCTCGTCATAAACATCCGAGAACGACTGAACAATCTTGACACCGCCGGCTTTTCCCCTTCCGCCTGCGTGCACCTGAGCCTTAATGACCCATTTTTCTCCTTTCAACTCTTTTGCAACGCGAAGCGCGTCGCTGGCTGTGGATGCTACCCCTCCGTCCGGTACGGGAAGACCGTACTCGCGGAGAAGACCCTTAGCCTGAAATTCGTGTAAATACATGGCTCACCTTCCAGCTGTTTTGTTTTATTTCGGGCTTAAAACACAAAAATAGTATTCCAAACCAATGTTAACTTCAAGCCTTAATTGGTGAGCCATGTTAATATAGCCTTAAAATATAACAGTTATTCTAAAGGAAACCAAGGCGTGTCATAGCCTCAACAAGTTCTTTCACTGCGTTGACGGAATTATCCATCAGAGCCTGCTCTTCAGCATCAAGGTCGAGTTCGATTATTTTTTCAACGCCGTTTTTGCCGAGAACAACAGGCACGCCCACGTAGAGATTGTTCACGCTGTATTCGCCTGTCAGAAGCGCGCATACGGGCAGAACTCTTTTCTCATCTTTCAGAATGGCTTCTGCCATCTGGATTGCGGAAGAAGCGGGAGAATAGAACGCTGAACCTGTTTTAAGAAGTTTCACGACTTCGCCGCCTGCCTGTTTGGTTCTTTCAACCATTGCAGTCATAACTTCTTTGGCTTTCGCCTTGTCGTTGTATTTTTTCTCAAGGAGTTCCATAACGGGGCAGCCGTTTACGTTTGCATAGCGAACGAGGGGAACCATTGTGTCGCCGTGGCCGCCGAGAACCATAGCGTTTACGTCTTTAACTGATACGCCGAGTTCCCATGCGATGAAGGAAGCGAATCTTGAGGAGTCAAGAACGCCCGCCTGACCGATAACTCTTTCCGCGGGGAAGCCTGTTACTTTCTGCATGAGAGTAACCATAGCGTCAAGGGGGTTGGATATAACTATTACATATGAATCGGGAGCGTATTTTTTGATGTTTTCGGCAACGCTTTTGATGATGTTGGCGTTTGTTGTAAGCAGGTCGTCTCTGCTCATGCCGGGTTTTCTGGGAAGGCCTGCGGTAACGATAACTATGTTTGCGCCTGCTATGTCTTTGTAGTCGTTTGTTCCCGTGAGGCACGCATCGAAACCGTCCACTCTGGAGGCTTCAGCTATGTCAAGGGTTTTGCCCTGGGGCATGTCCTCTACTATGTCGAAGAGAACAACATCGCCAAGCTCTTTAAGAGCGCTGAGCTGAGCGAGAACGCCGCCGATCTGGCCGCCGCCGATGAGGGCTATTTTAGGTCTGTTAAAGCACATATCAAACTCCTGTTTAAGTTATAATTTCAGAGCACCCAAGCTCTAATACATTCATAGTACACGCTTTTGAGACTATAATCAGCAGTTTTTCAGAAACCCGCCTCAGAAAAGTCCGTTTTCGTTACCGCGCACTCACACCGGAAAAGCGTTTTTAGAACTGCTTTCTGATGTATACTGTATACAGTTATAATTATACACAGATTTTTGTCAAGTATTATTGGCAACGCCGATAATAAAACATTTTTTAAATTTGATAAAGGGGAAAATAGGTTTTTTTGCATATAATAAGAGACAAAAAAAATAGCAGAGAGTTCAGCATCTTCGGGAACCCTTGAAAATACGCATCTCGGGAGCTAATAGCAGAAGGCGGTTATTCAGCCTTTTTTCCGATATGCCGGTTTAAAAAATACCGGCGGATCCCTTCCATATTCTGTTAGCGGGCTTAGGATCGGCGGGATCGATCTGCTGATTGGGCTTACCTATAGCCCTATCATTTTTATCTATCAATTTTGTATAACGATGTTTTATGAACATAAATGCATTTGAAGCATAACGAAATGGGAAAACGACTCCCCCTGCCGTCATCCTGAACGCAGTGAAGAATCTCCCATTCAACAGAACCCGAGGCTCTTCGCTCTGCTCAGAGTGACGTATTATGCCATAAAAAAGGGGCTCCTGAGAGCCCCCTGTGTCAAAATCCTTTTAGAATGCCACTCTTTCGATATATGAAAGCTCAAAGTCTCCCATTTTGTCGAATTCGAGGTATTTATACACTTCGGCCTGTTTCGGCTCAATTTTGCTCTTATACAGCATGAAGTATTCCGCGGGAGAAGGCAGTTCGCCCATAAGAGCGGTCACAGCCGTAAGCTCCGCGGAGCCGAGGTAAACCTGAGACTCATCCCCTATGCGGTTGGGGAAGTTCCTTGTTGATGTTGAAAGAACATGAGCCTTGGGCTGTACGCGTCCCTGATTGCCCATGCAGAGAGAGCAGCCGGGGATCTCCGTTCTTGCGCCGACGCTGGCGTAGATTGAGTAGTAGCCTTCTTCCATAAGCTGCATCTGATCCATAAGGGTCGGAGGCGTAAGCCAGATTTTGGTTTTGGGATAAGCCGCTCCTTCCCAGATTTTGCCCGCGGCACGGAAGTGGCCTATGTTGGTCATGCACGAACCGATGAATACCTCGTCAATTTTGTTCCCTGCGACTTCGCTGAGGAGTTTGACATCATCAGGGTCGTTGGGGCATGCGAGGATCGGTTCTGTGATTTCCGCAAGGTCTATCTCTATGACTGCCGCGTATTCGGCGTTTTCATCCCTTTCCAGAAGAACGGGTTTGGCAAGCCATTTTTCAGCGTCCTCGATGCGTTTTTTCAGCGTGTCGGCGTGCTGATAGCCTGCTGCTATCATCTTCTTCATAAGGGCGATATTGCTCCTGAGGAAGTCTGACACTGATTTTTCGCTGAGTTTTATTGTGCCGCCCGCGGCTGATCTTTCAGCAGTAGCGTCAGTAAGCTCGAATGCCTGCTCAACAGTGAGGTCGGGCAGACCTTCCATTTCGAGGATGCGGCCGTTGAAGATATTCTTTTTATTCTGCTTAGGAACAGTGAGAAGCCCCTGTTTGATAGCCCAGTAGGGGATTGCGTTTACTGCGTCCCTGAGAGTTATGCCGGGGTTGAACTTGCCCTTGAACTTAACAAGAACAGACTCGGGCACGTCAAGGGGCATGAAGCCCAGTGCGCCTGCGAAGGCGACAAGACCTGAACCCGCAGGGAGTGAAAGCCCTATGGGGAAACGGGTGTGCGAATCGCCCCCTGTTCCCAGAGTGTCGGGCAGAAGAAGCCTGTTCAGCCATGAGTGGATAACACCGTCGCCGGGGCGGAGGGAAACACCTTTTCTGGATGTGACAAAATCGGGAAGAGATTTGTGCATGGTCACATCAGCTTTTTTGGGGTAAGCCGCCGTGTGGCAGAATGACTGCATGAACATATCCGCCTGGAACTCAAGGCAGGCAAGCTCTGTGATTTCGTCTCTTGTCATGGGGCCTGTGGTGTCCTGAGAGCCCACAGTGGTCATCTTCGGTTCGCACGCTGTTCCGGGGAGAACTCCCTCGACACCGCAGGCTTTGCCGATGATTTTCTGAGCCAGTGTGAAGCCCTGACCTTTTTTGGGAACGGGGTTAACCGTAGCCGTGAAAACAGTGCTTTCGGGAAGACCGAGAGCCTTGCGGGCTTTTGCGGTAAGCTGACGGCCGATTATAAGATTAAGACGTCCGCCCGCCCTGTATTCGTCTTTTATAGTGGAGGGAGTGAGTTTGAAGGTGGAAATAACCTTGCCCGCCTCGTCCCTTACTTCGCATTTTTCAGTATCAACAATTATCACATCGCCTGTTTTGATGTTGTTCACATCGCAGGTGATGGGCAGACCGCCTGAGTCCTCAGTTGTGTTGAAGAAGATGGGGGCTATTACGCCGCCGAGGATCACGCCGCCGCGTCTTTTATTGGGAACAAAGGGGATGTCCTGACCGATTTTCCACATAACCGAGTTGCAGGCTGATTTTCTTGATGAGCCTGTGCCCACAACATCTCCCACGAAGCCCGCCTCAAAGCCTTCCTCGCGGAATTTGTCGATTGTGGCGTTCCCCTGAGGCCATGAGGTTTCGCCCATGGCAAGGGCATGAAGGGGGATGTCGGGTCTGCTCCATGCGTGTTTCGCGGGGGAGAAGTCATCCGTGTTGGTTTCGCCGTCAGCCTTAAAGACTTTCAGTTTGAAAGACTTGGGGAATTCGGGTTTGGATGTGAACCACTCAGCATCCGCCCATGACTGAACAACGGCCTTGGCGTTTGCATTTGTTTTGGAGAGAGCGAGAACATCATCAAAGGAGCCGTAAACAAGTATGGTCTGTTTAAGGGCTTCCGCTGCGTCAGCGCCGAGTTCCGCATCCTTGAGGAGGTCAACAAGGGGTTTTACGTTATATCCGCCGAGCATTGTTCCGAGAAAGAAAACCGCTTCTTTTTTGGTGATAACAGGACATTTCACCGTGCCCTTTGCGACTTTCTCAAGCCATGCGGCCTTGACCTCCGCGGCGGGGTCAACACCGGGAGAAACACGGTTAACTATAAGATCTTTAAGAAAATCCGCCTGATCTTTTGCCGGATTTTCCAGCATTTTACAAACTTCTGCTGTGAACTGGGGTGAAAGAGGCAGAGGCGGAATGCCCTGAGCCTTTCTTTCTTCCACGTGCTTAATGTAGTCTTGCATCATAAAAAAATCTCCTTGGTAAAGGTATTCATACAGAGCGCAGGCTCCGCCTATTTTCAAATCACAGGTTCTGTGCCCCGTGCTTTCAGGGACTGAACCGCTCATAACTCAAGATTGTATTCTGTATACAATTTTGAACGCTTTTTGTCAAAATATTTTAGAACATATTTTCGTATCGGGCATATATAAAACTCGGCATGACTCAAAAACACGGATTCTCAAGACATAAATAACTGTATTATAAAAGATTTTAAAAATGAATAAAACAAAAAGCGAACCGGACTGAAAACATTGCTATATTTCATGCCCTGTTCAGGCGCGGTAATTGAACCGTCCGCCCGTTACTTTATCTTTAAGAAAGATAATACCCGCCTTTATATGAAAAGCTGCGGCTGTACTCAGGCGGTCAGTCGTAAAAATCTATATTCATGGAATTTCTCTTCTGCACAAACTCCGCTATGCTCTCCTTCGCTATGCGCCAGTGCCCCTTGCCGTCTGCCCGGGTGTTCCATGCGGGCAGCTCCACCCGCCAGATCCACCGCTTCACGGTAAGCGGATTTACCTGAAGAACCTCCGCCGCCTGAGATACGGACAAAAAACCGTGAGGTATCTTACTCAGCTCCTCTTTAATGCTTTTTTCCTCCCATTCCAGCTCTCTGTACATTGCACCCCTCCATAATCACAAATTATATTTGTTAATACACAAATCGTGCGTATAAATCAACAATAATTTTTTGTTATAATTTTACACAAATTTCATGTATCTTTGTTTCCATGGATTTAGCAGAAAGATTAAAAACCCTCAGAAAGCATTTCAGGATATCCCAGACAGACATAGGAGACATTCTCTCCGTGCGTCAGCAGGCCGTGTCCCATTACGAGAAATCGGGTAATATTGACGCGGCGAAGCTTGAGGTTCTGGCGGATCATTTCGGGCTGGACATAAAGTTTTTTTATGAGAAGGCTCCTCTGGAAAATTATCTGCACTCCGGAAGGCAGACTGTCCGCCCTCTTTCATCTTCGGGCGGAATTCCGATTCCGGCGGGCTGGGATACTCTTCTGGAAAGAATAAGCCGCCTGAGCTACACAAATATAAAAAACATTGAGAAAGTCATTGTGCCGCTGGTGGAAGTTTTTGAGGGTTCAAAAGAATAAAATCCGGCCGCTCTGAAGCCGCATTTTTGCCGGAGTCTGAATAATGGGGAGTATCTTCAAAAACCCCATACTATTCATGGAGTTTTCTGAAAATTTTGTTAAAGCGCGTCCCGCTTCCGGCATCCCCGTGAAGCCCAGAATGTCGGGACATCCGCCCCTCAGCAGGGGGACAATTGTCCGCATGATGGAGGAAGGATTCTGCTTTTACAGAAATTTCGAATACAACAAAGGGCTTCCGGTCGTGGAAAAATTTATGCTGAGGGAGAACTCGCTGGCAAAGTCCCTCCGCTACAGTTTTATTGAAACAACAAAAATATCCCTTATCGGCTCTTCCGGACAGACAGGATTCCTTTTCTCCGTTGAGGACGATTCTGAGCTTTCCAGAATATGCAGCATACTCCGCTTCAGCAGAAGCAAATCCCTTGAAGCATCTCTCACGCATATTGAGAACATAGGCGGATTTTATCCGAACGAAAAGCTGGAGCTTTCCCGCGGCTTTGTCCGGAGTGCGGTGTTTGACAAATCATCCGGCAGGCTGATACGCCTGCGCTGTTTCCCTTTCCATGACGCAAGGGAGAAAGTTGCCTGTTTTCTCAATGATCTCGGCGCATCATCAGTGAAGGTGCATCCATTTTCCGCAAGCTCGGTTTTCATCGAGGCTTATCTCACGGACTACAAGCCGAAAATCACCGCACTCCTTAACCACAGCTACATAAGCGAGATCTCAGAACCTGAAGCGATAGGGATAACCGAGCATTATCTCCGCAGGGAGGATCTTTTCGAGGACTGTGTGACAGAGAAAACAGCAGGGCAGACCTACCCTGCCGTAGGGATAATAGATTCCGGCGTGGCGGAGAACTCTTTTCTGAGGAAATGGGAGGCGGGACGTGAGCTTTTTGTTGAGCCGGAGCACATGGACACCGCTCACGGAACCTTCGTGACGGGACGGGCTCTTGTCTGCGGAGAGAGTTTCGGCGGAACGGAGTTTCTTGATGTGGCGGTTATGCCCGGGCGGAACGGAACGCCCCCTGATCTGGCAAGGCTCGCGGAAATACTCCGCGATGTGGTTCCCAGATACAGCAACAGAATCAAGATATGGAACCTCTCGCTGGGCACGGACATGACAGCGGGAGAGAATATAAGCCTGTTCGCGTATATACTGGACAGCATTCAGCGGGAGCAGGATGTTCTGTTTGTTCTGCCTTCGGGAAACTACACGCCTTTGCGCACATGGGGCACGGAAGAGCTCAGGGATGATGACCTAATAACAATTCCCGCAGAAAGCCTGTTCGCCCTCACAGTGGGCTCAGTCAGCCACATTGAAACAAATCTCACGCCCATCCACTCCCCCTCTCTCTTCTCAAGGCGGGGCAGAGGAGTCTTCTCGTCAGTGAAGCCGGAGCTGGTATATTACGGCGGAACCCATGAACAGCGTTTCGGCCAGCAGATCCCCAGAGGGGTTTTCTCCATAGGCAAGTTCAATGAAATAGCCGAAGATACAGGAACAAGCCACGCCGCCCCCGCAGTAGCCTCCGCCGCGGCGAAGCTGCACTCTCTTCTGGGGAAAGCCGCCACGGTGGACGCCGTGAAAGCCCTCATGATCCACAAAGCATCGGGCGGAAGCCCCGAAGGAACATATACGGGCTGGGGACTGCCGGAGCAGCCGGAAAATATAATGAGAACAGACGGCAGCACCGTAACTTTGCTCCATACAGGTATCTACAGCAAAGGAAACTATATAGAAACAGGAGCAGTGCCTGTTCCTCCGGAAATGCTGAAAGACGGAAAGCTAACCGGCGCAGTGAGGATAACTCTTTCCTGCCGACCGCCTGTCAGCACAGGTTATCCGGGCTACTATACCTGCGCCAGCCTGAAGGCTTCTCTGGGCTATTACAAAAACGGTAAGTGGAACAGCCTTGTCACAGAGCGCAATCTCAGGTTTCTCCCTGACACCCCTGCGGAAAAAAACGGTTTTCTGTGGCTCCCGATGAAGGATTACTGCGCCGAATTCAGCACAGCCTTCAGTGCGGACAGTTTTTACATAAGGATAACAGCGTCAAAGAGAGACTTCTGGAAGGAGCCGCTGAACGTGCCTTACGCGGCGGTAATCTCATTCATAAGCACAAGCGGGGGGAATTTTACAAGTTTTAAAAAAATTATGGAGGAGAGAGGTACTGATTTCTGTTTTTTGGAGCTATAATAGATTATAAAGTCAAAAGCGCAGGGTATTTATTTCAATGGCATTGATATATTCCCTTTTCCGTATTACTATTGTGAAAGATATCATCAGGAGTGATTGATGACCAAAGATTTATCAAAGCTGAGCATACTTTATGTCGAGGATGAGTCCGTTACGAGAATGGCGGTTACCCGCGTCCTTCAGAAGCGTGTCGGCAGCATCTACCCCGCAAAAGACGGCAAAGAAGGACTGGCCATGTTTCTGGAACACAGACCCGACATGGTGCTTACGGATCTTCAGATGCCTGTTATGGACGGCTGGGAGATGATATCGGAAATACGCAAAGTTGCTCCCTCTGTCCCCATTATAGTTATATCCGCCTATGAGTATGACAACAGTGACCACTCAGTGACCGATTCCATAGTTAAGCCGGTTATCAAAGACACTCTTTTTGAAAAAATCGAATACTGTTCAAAATAAAAAAAGAGGGGCTTCTGCAAGCCCCCCTGCCCTTGTTTATTCTTTAGGAGTGACCATCTCCTCGGGTATGACATACTTATCAAATTCCTCCGCGGTGAGAAGACCGAGCCTGACCGCTGTCTCTTTCAGGGTTGAGTTCTCCTTATACGCCGTTTTTGCTATCTTGGCGGCGTTTTCATATCCTATGTAAGGGTTGAGGGCAGTGACAAGCATCAGCGAATTTTTCAGATAACCGTCTATAACATCCCTGTTTGCCTCAATTCCTGAAGCACAATGCTCATTGAAGGAATCCATGCTGTCCGCAAGGAGCCTCACAGACTGCAGATAGTTATAAATTATCACAGGCTTGAACACATTAAGCTCAAAATTGCCCTGACTGGCGCCGAAAGCTATGGCCGCGTCATTGCCGAAAACCTGGCAGGCAACCATAGTCACCGCTTCCGACTGGGTCGGATTCACCTTGCCGGGCATTATTGAGCTTCCCGGCTCGTTTTCAGGTATGGTCAGTTCTCCGATTCCGCATCTTGGACCGGAGGCAAGCCAGCGGATGTCATTTGCTATCTTCATGAGGTTCGCGGCCAGGGACTTTGCCGCCCCGCTGGCATAAACAAGGGCATCGTGGGATGTGAGCGCCTGAAACTTGTTCGGCGCGGAGACAAACCGCCTTCCGGTGAATGAGCTTATCTCTTCTGATGCCATAACGCCGAGTTTAGGGTGCGCGTTGATCCCTGTGCCCACCGCTGTTCCGCCTATCGCAAGCTCACGGACATATTCCAGCGAACGCTCAATCTGCGTGTAGTTTGTTTCAAGCATCGCCACATATCCGCTGAACTCCTGCCCGAGGGTTAGGGGCGTTGCGTCCTGAAGGTGGGTACGGCCGATTTTCACAATCCCCGCGAACTCGTCCCTCTTCTTCGCCAGAGTCTCTGTCAGACGTCTGAGAGCGGGCAGAAGTAGATCCTCAACCTCAGCAACCGCCGCAATATGCATAGCCGTGGGGAAGGTGTCATTGGAACTCTGGGACATATTCACATGATCGTTGGGATGGATCAGCCTCCTCGTGCGGAAATCACCGCCGAGGATCTCCGTTGCCCTGCTGGCTATGACTTCGTTAAGGTTCATGTTGGTCTGGGTTCCGCTGCCTGTCTGCCACACGGCAAGGGGGAACTGGTCAGCGAGCTTTCCTTCCAGTATCTCATCGCAGGCTTTTACAATCGCCGTTGTTTTTTCATCATCAAGCTTGCCCAGCCTGCTATTCACCACGGCAAGGGATCTTTTCAGAACCGCGAAGGCCTTGATAAGCTCCGCCGGCATTTTTTCAGTGCCTATGCGGAAGTTCTGAAGGCTTCGCTGGGTCTGCGCCGCCCAGTAATTGTCATTGGCGACCTGAATTTCGCCCATTGTATCTTTTTCAATCCTGAAGCTCATTGTTTTCCTCCGATGTTTTATTATAAAAAATCTGATACCTGCTTTAGCATAAAACAAGACTTATTTCCCATAAACGGATTCTATCATGCTTAGTCATTCCTAACATCAGAAAATTCCTGTAATTAAAGGGGTGTACGCACATTATGAGCATTATGTTTATAATATAAATTAATACCTGATTAAAGCGGTTCTTGAAATATAACATTTTTTGGGTTACATATGAGTATAAGCGCAAAATAACGCTATTAATTTTTTCAATAGCTAAATAATGAGGTGGCTATGGAACTTAAAAACGCTATGCTGGAACTGCTTCGCAGAGCATCCACTGACCTTGCACCGGATGTGGAGAAAGCGATCAGACAGGCCTACAAAAATGAGGACGAGGGAACATCCGCGAAAAACGTTTTCGGCACTATTGTCGAAAACATCGAACTGGCGAGGGAAGCCTCCACGCCCCTCTGTCAGGACACGGGTTCGATAATCTGTTATGTTGACTTTCCCGTCGGCGAAAGCGAAAAGAAATACCGCGAAGCTCTGGAGTGGGCAGCAATTGAGGCCACCAAGCTTCAGTATCTCCGCCCCAACGCGGTTGACCCCATCACAGGCAAAAACACAGGCAATAACATCGGCATAAACGCCCCCTACATGCACTTTCACCAGTGGGACAAACCCGAAGTCAGAGTGAGAGTTATGCTTAAAGGCGGCGGTTCCGAAAACGTCGGCGCCCAGTACAGGCTGCCCGATGCCGCGCTTAAAGCAGGCCGCGACCTTAAAGGCGTGCGCAAAGTAATCATAGACGCCGTGCACAAAGCACAGGGCTACGGCTGTGCGCCCGGGATAATCGGCGTCGGAATCGGCGGAGACAGGGTGACAAGCTACGCCCTCTCCAAAGAGCAGTTCTTCCGCACTCTCGGCGAAAAGAGCGACAATCCCGAACTCGCCAAGCTTGAGGAAAGCCTCCTTGAAGACCTGAACAAGCTGAAAATCGGACCCATGGGCTTCGGCGGAAAAACAACGGTTCTCGGAGTGAACATAGGCCTTCAGCACAGACACCCCGCCACCTACTACGTTGCAATATCATACACCTGCTGGGCTTACCGCAGGAAAACCATGATTATCAAAGGAAGCGAGGTGAGCTATGATTAAGCTGAAAACTCCTATTTCTGAGGAAACCGCAAGAAGCCTCAAAGTCGGCGATGAGGTTCTTCTCACCGGAACAATAGTTACAGCAAGAGACGCCGCGCACAAGCTTATGGTTGAGGAAAGACCCGACTTCATCAGAGAGCACCTCTTCGGCTCCGTAATATATCACTGCGGCCCTGTTGTGAAAAAAGATGAAAAAGGGAACTACTCCTTCGTTGCCGCAGGCCCCACAACATCTTCAAGAGAAGAACCCTATCAGGCTGATGTTATAGAGGAATATAAAGTCCGTGCCGTAATAGGCAAGGGCGGAATGGGCCCCAAAACAGCAGACGGGCTCAAGAAAACAGGCGCTGTCTACCTCCATGCAGTGGGCGGCGCAGGTTCGCTCATCGCAAAGAAAGTAACCAGCGTTGACACTGTTTACAAGCTTGAGGAATTCGGAACACCTGAGGCCTTCTGGGTTATTCAGGTTGAGGATTTCCCCTGCGTTGTAACCATGGATTCCCACGGCGGCAGCCTTCACAAGGACATTATGGAAATGTCCGGCAGCATAGCCAAAGAACTCATGGAGAAATAGGATAATTAAAAATGATCACAAAGCCCTGTCCGGAAATTCCGGCCGGGGCTTTTTTTTTACGGAAAAAACGGACTCCCATCGAAGAGAGCCCGTTTTAGGACTTTAGTCTGGTTATACCTATAACCGTATGATAACTGACGGCTTATGATGAAAAGTGCACCGTCACTATGGTTATGGGGATAACCACCGCAATAACATAGGCAAAGTGAGCCGCGTAAATCGCAAGCCCTTTGCTGAAACCGATGGGGGCTCCTTTCTCCTCACGGCCGAAAGACCTGCCGTAGATCCAGCCCCCTACCGGAATAAGCAGAAAGAAAGTGAGAAACATAACTCCTTTCACCGCATATTCCGAAATTTCCTCGCCTGCGGAATACTCCTTAAAGTAATGAGCCGCTGTTGCCCCAGCAACATAAACTCCGCCCGCAGTAAGGGTTATTTTTCTGAATGCCGTGTGCTTTTCAGGCTCAAAGCTGCAGAGCTTTCTGCATAACCTGCTGATGAGCACAACATTGCTGTAAAGATAAGCAGAAATAAAACCCATTACTACTACCATTAAAAGCATCCCGCCGATAGTCGTCAGCAAACCCAAATTTCACCTCCTGACTGATAATGAACCGGGCTCCGCTGACTTACGGGTTTTCAAACAGTGTCCCGTAAGCGTGCAGACTTCCGGGTGAGTGATTATAGCAGGCGGAGGGCGGATGTCAAAAGAAACCGGATAACTGACTGACAGATATACCGAAGCACGGATTATGCCATATGAAGCGGTTTAATGAATAAAAAAAACCCCCGCCTCGGCAGAGACGGGGGGTTTCCATATATAAAAGGGGTTAGCAACCCCTCTGGGTTAACAAATGAATGTTAACTTACTTTACTACGGATTTGATAAGCGACAGCACATAATCGGGATGTGCGAATGAACCATGCATATCGGGGAAATTTTTGTAAAGCATGCCGTCGAAAATTTCCTGCTCGCCTTCGAAAACCTTAATTTTAACAGCGGGGTTGTTCTCTTCGCCCGATCTTGTTGTGTAAGTGCCGTCTCCGTCTATGACGAATTCAGGCAGATAATGCTCAACAAGAATGGTGAAGGGAGTTCCCTGTATCTCGGATTTCTGGCCGATGAGGACTTCAGTCTGCACATCAATACCTTCTTTCTCGTTCTTTACGCCGATGATAACGCTTTTGAACTTATCAGAAATTTCCTTGGGGATAGATACTTTCTTCTCTTTGGAAACTTTGATTCCGTGAGCGTCGCCGCCGGTCATGTCTGCGCTGCCGTTTTCAGACTGCTGTTCCTGCGCCATGGGGGCGCCGGTTTCTTTCTTCTCATCAACAACACCCTGAGAGCAAGCGAAGATGACAAAAGAAACGAGTACCAGGTAGAGTGCTTTTAACATAGTTTTTCCCTCTTATGCTAATTCAAGAATTAGTTAGCAGAAGCATTGTCAGCTGCGGGTGTGGCGTTGTCAGCCATACCAGCTTCAGCTGAAGCGTTGTCTTCTGCCATAGCAGGTTCCTCAGCGGTAAGGTTGTCAACTGCAGTGTAGTTATCTGCAACCTGTTCCTGAGTTACTGCGGGAGCTGCCGGCTCCTCAGTTTTTGTTTCTTCGGCTTTCTGTGAGCAAGCGAAGATAACAGCCGAAATGAGTAGTACATAGACTGCTTTCAACATAGTTTCTCTCTCCTTTATAAAAGTAACGGAGGGGGAGGGATTTGAACCCTCGGTACGGTATAAACACCGTACACTCGCTTAGCAGGCGAGCGCCTTCGACCTAACTCGGCCACCACTCCTTTCCTTCCTTACAAAACGGAGGAGGTAGGATTCGAACCCACGGATGGCTCACACCATCAACGGTTTTCAAGACCGCCTCCTTAAGCCAGACTCGGACACTCCTCCAAGGAACAAACCTTATAAAACAACTTCCCTTATTTTGCAAGCGGTATCTTTATTGATCCCGAACTTTTTTAAGGAATCTGTCATGTAAGGACTCAGTTCGGCATCTAGGATAACACGGGCGCCGCCCATGTCAATAAAATTCATATATTTAGCAAAAAGAGTCAGTCTTCTGTCTTCGGATTTCTCTCCGTAAAGCCAGTCGGATACGAGCGGATGCCCGTGCGCCCTGAGGTGCACCCTTATCTGGTGGGTTCTGCCTGTGTGCAGGCGGGCAGCGGCAAGAGATGCTCCCGCGCCCTGCTCCAGAGGGAAAAAGGATGTTCTGGCGCTTCGGCCGCTTTTGAAGTTGATGCGGTATCTGCCCTTCTGGTTTTTTGCGGCTATGGGGAGCATAATGGAAACTGGGGCGGTAAAACTGCCTTTGACAAGCGCGGCATAAACCTTGCTGACCCTGCCCTCTTCCATCTGGATATTAAAATAGCGGTGGGCGGCGGCGTTTTTGGCAAGGAGAAGCACACCCCCTGTGCCGGAATCCAGCCTGTGAACAATATAGAGCCTGCCGAAGCGCGGGGCGAGGATATCGGTCACAGTGGGGATGGAGCTGTCGTATCTGTCGGGGAGAACATGAAGCCCGTGGGGCTTGCGCACAGCCACCCAGTTTTCGGTTTCCGCCAGTATATCCTCGGAAAAATTCAGCATCTAAATCTTTTCTCTGACAAACTTTTCTATAACGGCCGCTATTTCATCTGTTCCCGAAGGGGAAGAAGCATTCGGGAGAAGCTCCGCTATATCCCTGAAACGGGCGACTGTTTTCTGGAGCAGACCGATGAGAGCGTCTTTCATGTCCTGATTTCTTTTGAGTTCTATATGGGTTCTGACCCTTGCCAGAAGCTCTTCGGAGTTGAAAGGCTTTGATATATAATCAACAGCGCCCGCATGGAAGCCTTTTTTGATGTCCTCCGCGGATGCGCGTCCGGTGAGAAAAATAATAGGGATGCCCTCTGTGAGCGGATTGGATCTGATCTTTTCGCACACCTCAAGGCCGTCCATCCCGGGCATAACTATATCAAGCAGTATCAGCTCGGGGCTGATGCTCTCAAGCATTTCAAGCGCCTGTTCACCGCTGACGGCGAAGGCTATTTCATAGTTTTTACGGGAAAGGATCAGGCTGAGGAGCTGAATGTTCTTGGGAACATCATCCACAATAAGCACAAGAGGCTTCCGCTCGCTCATCTCTTCCAGAAGGTCGCTCACTTCATACATTCATCACCGGTGTTTTCTGATTTTTCCATAAAATAGTCCATGGCACTCAAAATTACAAATGTAAGTTGGGATTGTGGGCAGCTTTTTCTCACATGTAACGCACATGCACAGTTAAAACATATATGTCTCCAGTGAAACTGTTTATAGATAAACATTTTTTATTTAGCATGGCAATTGCTTTCAGTCAGGAGTAACATATCTCAGGGAGAGTGCACTTATGTTCAGAAAAGTATTGCGTAAAACAGTTTCATTAACGGCCTTGTTCTCTTTTTTCATCATGACCTTCACCGGAACGGTGATAATGCTCACACCCCCCGGTCGGCTTGCGGAATGGGCAGTCTGGAGGGTTTTCGGGCTTACCAAAGAGGAGCACACCAACATCCACCTGACAACTGCCTGTCTTTTTATTCTGGCGATGATCCTTCACATATGGCTCAACTGGAAATCGATCTGGGCTTATCTGAAAGGAAAAACCGCTGTGAAAGCAAGCGCTGAGCTTGCTGTTTCCCTCGTGCTCACGGTTCTTGTGGTGTGGGGGACGATTGTTTCCGCGCCGCCTTTCAGCACAGGAATTGAGGCGCTTGAAAGCTATAAGGATCACTATGAGGACACAATTGAGAACCCGCCCTTCGGTCATGCGGAGCTTGCCCCCCTTGACGGACTTATCACAAAAATGGGCTTTGACCTTGAACAGTCGCTCGTTCTGCTTGAGGAAGCCGGAATAAGGATGGACAGTCCTTCATCAACTCTGAAGAAAATTGCCGCGGAAAACAGGGTCAGCCCCGCGTATATTTACGGCATAATAAAAACAACCAAAAAAGAACAGGAAGAAACCGAACCCCAGCCGATTCAGGAAGAGCCAGTATCGGGAATCGGCAGAATAGGTCTTGACACTCTCGCCGGAAAAATCGGAATGACTCCGGAAAAAGCCGTGGAACTGCTGAAGGCGAAGGGGATTGAAGCCGCCGCGGATGAAAAGGTTAAGGATATAGCGGAAAGAGCGGGTATGCTCCCCATGGATATTTACGATTATCTCAAAGAGAATATGCCGGAATAAGCCGTCCTTTGAGGCGGTTCGGTTACTGACTATGTCTTTTTAAGACAAGAACTATCAGCGAAAATCATACCCTGCCCTCCTTCGAAAGGAGGGCATTCTTCTTTTACGAATGATTTTATAAATACACAGAATTCAGTCCGCTTTTGTGTGGTAGATCTGCTTCATAAGCAGGGCTGACTTGTAAAGCTTCCCCTTATCCGCCAGCGAAGGACTGATAAACGGGGTGTAGCCGCGTCTTTTTATGTGTGCTTCCAGCTCCGCAAGGGATGAGAGAAGCTCTTCATCCTCTTTTCCGCCTTCCGCCGGTGAAACAAGAAACTCCATATATTTGAGCGTCTTATCAGTATAAGCGTTGATAAGTGCGTCAAGCTCGGCATCACCCGGACAGTTTGCCGCCAGCTTCCTGAAAAGCCTCAGAGTTTCGGTTCTGCGCCTTCTGCTTCTTAAAAGGAAAAAAACAAATACCCACGCCACCATAAACACGGTGAGCGCCTGAATAATAAAAAATCCCAGAGTAAACTGGGTAACCTCTGCCCCCTGCATCTATCCCCCGTCAGACTGTTTTCCAAACAGTTTTTATTATATCCTCAACGGCCGTATATTCAGGCCGCCAGCCAAGAACATGCCTTGCCTTTGCGCTGTCCGCCACAAGAGAGGCGGGATCACCCGCTCTTCTTCCTTCGGTTTTTACTTCAAAATCCCTGCCGCTGACAAGCCTTACCTTGCTTATCACCTCTTTAACGGAAAATCCGCTGCCGTTTCCAAGGTTAAAGTCCTCGGACTCCCCGCCGCCTTCCAGATATTTAAGGCCTGCCAGATGAGCCTCGCAGAGGTCGTTCACATGGATATAGTCCCGCACGCAGGTTCCGTCCGGAGTGCCGTAGTCATCACCGTATACCGCTATGCAGCTTCTCTCACCCTTGGCAGCCTGAACCACAAGGGGGATAAGGTGCGTCTCGGGACTGTGGCGTTCCTTCAGATCGCCCGATTCATCGTGCCCAGCCGCATTAAAGTAACGGAAAATAACATATTTAAGATCATAAGCCGCCGAATAGTCCCTTAACGCCTCTTCGATCATGAGCTTGGTTCTGCCGTACGGGTTCACCGGTTTTTTCGGGTGGTTCTCGTCCATGGGCAGGTATTCAGGATCCCCGAAAACCGCCGCAGTCGAGCTGAATATAAACCTGTCGCAGGCGTGCCTGCGCATTGTTTCAAGGAGGCTTAAAGTGCCCGCCACATTATTCCTGTAATACTTCTCCGGTTTCTCAACCGATTCCCCCACAAGGGAAAAAGCGGCAAAATGCATCACCGCGGCGGGGTTGTATTTCTCCAGTATTCTGCCCATCCCCGCAGAATCTGCTATGTCGCATTCTTCAAAATCGCCGTGGAGAACCGCATCACGGTGGCCTGTGGAAAGGTTGTCCACTGTGACCGGATTAAAGCCCGCTTCACTGAGTTTTTTGACCATATGCGAACCGATATAGCCGGCTCCTCCGGCAACTATTATGTTTTTCATGTTTTTACCTTAGCCTGTCTCTGCCGAAAGGGAAAAAATTCCTTGTCTCCGTGACGGCAGCGACACTGATTTCAGCGGTGAAGACTCCTTCAGCACTGCCGCATTCAATAACGGCATCGCCAAGAGGGCTGTAAACGGCGGAGTCTCCAGAATAATGTGCCTTGGGGTCGTTTCCTGTTCTGTTGACACCTATGACAAAAGCCTGATTTTCAACGGCTCTGGCACGCAGCAGACTTTTCCAGTGGAGGCTTCTTGATGCGGGGCAGCTTGCGTTTACTAAAAATATATCCGTTTCCGCGGCCTTTTCCCAGAAGAGATAAGCAAACCGCAGGTCATAGCAAACAAAGGGGGTTATCCTTGCGCCGTTCAGACTGAAAGTGACGGTTTTGTCCCCTTTGGAATAAAACCTGTCCTCATCTGCGTAGCTGAAGAGGTGGATTTTTTTATATGATGCGATACGTTCGCCGTTTTTATCCAAAGTTATCTGACAGTTGAAGCCGTTTTCCACTGCTCCGTATGTAACCGCGCAGGAAAAGCGCCTTGCAACAGATGCGAAAAATTCCCTGTCTGCCTCATCTGACAAGGTTTCTGCGGTGTTCATGGAAAACCCAGTCAAAGTCATCTCAGGAAATATCAGCAGATCAGTGTCACCCTTGAAAGAGCCCAGCAGGTTTTCAATCCGCTCCTTCGTGGCTTTCTTGTCTTCCCAGAACATATCAAGCTGAACAAGGGAAATTTTCATTTTAATTTCTTCCGTGGTCGTCGCTTATTCTTATTATGTCATCTTCTCCCGTGTAGCTTCCGACCTGAACCTCAACAATGACTAAATCTTCTGCGCCTTTATTCTCAAGCCTGTGAATCTCCCCCTGAGGAATATATGTGGACTCGTTAGATGAAACTGTTATTTCCCTGTCACCCACAGTGACAGCAGCAGTTCCGCTCACCACAACCCAATGCTCACTGCGGTGGAGATGTTTCTGCAGAGAAAGCCTCTTTCCGGGCTTTACAGTAATCTGCTTTATTTTATAACCGTTCCTTTCCTCAAGAACTGTAAAATGCCCCCACGGACGGCGGGCAAAATCCGACACTTCTGTTATTGACGCAGAATCTTTTGATTTTTCAAGCTGTTCAACTATGCGGCGCACTTTCTGGGATGAGCCCCTTCTGCTGATCATAAGAGCATCCGGAGTATCTGCGATAATAAGGCCGTCAACATCAATAACCGATATTTTTCTCTTTGAAGCAATGAACAGATTCCCGTGAGAATTTACAGCAACAGGCTCCGGCGAATTTTCCGGAAAAACCACATTCTCCGCCTCGTCTTTGTCAAACGCATCATGCAGTGCCTCGAAGCTGCCTAAGTCGCTCCAAGAAAAATCAGAAGGTATCACTTTAATAAGACTGCTTTTTTCCATCACTGCATAGTCTATGCTGTCGGCCGGAATCGAATTCATTTTTTCAGCAGGTACAGTCAGTCTGCGGGTTTCACCAACAGATTTCAAAGCCTCTATGCTTGCCGAATAAATTTTCGGACAGTGCTTCCGCATCTCTTCCAGCATAACCCCTGCCTTAAAGCAGAACATGCCGCTGTTCCAAAGAAAACTGCCTTTTGAGATATACTCTTCCGCAGTTTTTATATCGGGCTTTTCTTTGAATGAAACCACATCAAGACCATCTGCCTCGATGTATCCGTAGCCGGTTTCGGGGGAAGAAGGTTTTATGCCGAATGTAACTATAAAACCTTTTTCCGCCTCTTTTTCTGCGAGTCTTACGGATTCTGCATATTTATCATTATCACGGATTAAATGATCGGAAGGAGTTACAAGAAGTATGTCATTTTCGCCACAAAGCATTGATGCCATAGCTATTGCCGGAGCGGTATTCCGCCCTGCGGACTCAAAAAGGAAACGGAAGCTGTTCTTATCCGCCTTTATTTCATCAAGATCATCCTGAACAAGAAAGGCCTGCTCAGAGTTGGAGACGATCAGATATTCGGAACACAACGGTCTGTTCCGCTCCACGGCTTCCTGAAAGAGGGATCTGCCGCCGAAAAATTTTATAAACTGCTTGGGAAGCTTTTTTCTGCTCAGAGGCCACAGCCTTGTGCCGCTTCCACCGGAAAGGATTATGTTTATCATAGTTAAAATCTGCTTAATCCAGAGAATTTTTTATTATTTCGGATATCAGTTCTATATCGTTTCGCTCCATAGCTGTTCCGGAGGGAATGCATAACCCTTTTGCGAAGAGCTTTTCTGAAGTTCCGTCTACCAAACTTTCGGCTCCGCAGAATAATTTTTGCAGATGCATAGGCTTCCATAAAGGGCGGCTCTCGCATCCGTTTTTATTCAGTTCTGTCATGACCTTCCGGTAATCGGTTTTCTCAAAAGTTATAGTGGTAAGCCATCTGTTACCCCTTGCACCTTCCAGCTCGGGCATAAACTCAATTTCCTGAACACCGCTCAACGCCTCTTTATACCAATCGAAAATCTGCCGTTTCTTCAGCACTCTTTTCTCTATAACTTCCATCTGGCCTGCACCTATTGCCGCCAGAACATTGCTCATTCTATAGTTATAACCGTAATCTGAATGCTCATAGTGAATTTCGGGTTCTCTTGCCTGCGTGGAATAAAACTTCGCTTTTTCTATCCATTCCTTGTTTTCGGAAACAAGCATTCCGCCGCCTGAGGTTGTAAGAATTTTGTTGCCGTTGAATGAGTAAATTCCAAAATCACCGTAGGTTCCCGTGTGGTTCCCCTTGTAGGTTCCTCCAAGTGATTCTGCTGCATCTTCAATAAGATATATACCTTTCTCTTTGCATATTGCATATAACTCTTCAATGTCCGCACTCTGTCCGTAAAGATGTGTAACAATAACTGCCTTCGGCTTTTTAGCCGCAGAAGATAAATACTTCTTCAGAAGCCGCGGTGACATATTCCAGCTATCGACATCACTGTCTATAAATACAGGGTTAGCTTTCTGGTAAAGTATCGCACCTACGGAACCTATGAATGTGAAGGTGGAAGCGGCGACATCATCCCCTTCTTTAACCCCTAAAACTCTCAGAGCCAGATGGATTGCCGCCGTTCCGCTGACAACAGCCAGCGCATTTCCCGTACCGGTGTATTCTTTTATGCTGTTTTCAAACTTATTAACATATTCTCCGAGAGGAGCGATGTAATTGCTCTGGAAAACTTTTTCAACATTACTAAGCTCATTTCCGCTCATATGTGGAGGTGAAAGATAATACTTCATAAAACCTCTGAAATTATGTTACTCACTGCCCTTGAATTTGGACATGGTTGCCTGTCCGTCCTGCGATATGTCGCTTCTTTTAACCACTTTAAACAGTGTAAGAAAAATAACTTTCATATCAAGGAGAAAACCTGCATTATCGACATACCACACATCAAATTTGAATTTATCTTCCCATGTGATGGCATTCCGCCCGTTAATCTGCGCCCAGCCCGTTATCCCCGGACGGACTTCGTGCCTCCTTGCTTCAAAGCTTGAATAAAGAGGGAGATACTCTACCAGCAAGGGTCTGGGGCCTACTAGGCTCATTTCACCTTTTATCACATTTATAAGCTCCGGAAGTTCATCGAGGCTTGATGCTCTCAGAAACTTACCGAACCTTGTAAGTCTTTCTGCATCAGGGAGAAGATTTCCGTTCTTATCTTTCTTTTCTGTCATGCTCCTGAATTTGTACATTGTAAAGAGCTGTCCGTTCAGCCCCGGTCTTGCCTGACAGAAAACAACGGGTGAACCCAGCTTAACCCTTACAAGCAAAGCAATAGTTATAATCATCGGGCTTAAAACAAGAAGTGCAGCCAACGCCAGAAGAAATTCCAACGGATGTTTCAAATAATTCAGGTAAAACCGCTTTTTCATTTTAGTTTCCCGTTACCTGTTTTATAAGCCCTGCATATTTCTCAGAAGTAACTTTTCTGTCAAAATTTTTTCTGACATAATCATACCCCTGACTGCCCATTTTATCCAATTCATCGCCGGGCATATCTGCCATTTCGGCTATTACCGATGCGAAAGAATCTGCATTCTCGGGCTCACTGAAGAAACCGCAGCCTGCATCTTCCACAAGTTCACGGGTTATGCCGTCAATAGTAACTATTACAGGGCGTGAGCAAGCCATATAGTCAAAAACCTTATTGGGGTAAACAGTTTTGAATGTGTCGGTCTTCTTGAGAACAGCCACGCAGACATCCGCCGCCGCAATATATGAATACACTTTATCTTTGCTCACTGCATCTATAAAGCTGAGGTTGCTTATTTTCCTTTCTGCGGCTTCTTCAACCAGCTTTTTCTTTAGCATACCATCGCCTATCATCACCAGAAGAATATCTTTTCTGTACTCAAGCTTTTCAGCGGCATCAAGCATAATACCCAAGTCATTGGCAAGACCGTGGGCTCCGAAATATGCAAATACTTTTTTGCCGCCCCAGCCGAGGTTCTCCCTGATGCCTGAACCGTCGATATTATCAACAAAGTCCAGATCTGCCGCATTGGTAATAATTTCTATTTTTGAGTCAAAATCAGGAAACCTTGCAGATATATCTTTTTTGAAAGCAGGAGTCAGAACGACTATTTTATCCGCATGTTTGTAAAACATTTTTTCCATAGCATACATAATATTTATCAGTCTTTTGTTTGTAACAACCCCTGTAGCCACAGCAGATTCTGGCCAGAGGTCTCGCACTTCAAATATGAAAGGCACTCTTTTAAGCTTTGAAAGCATAAGAGCCGCCATACCTATGAAGAGAGAGGGGGAAGTCGCTATAATCAGCTTTGGTTTTTTTAGAAATAAAGCACATAAGAAGCCGGAAGCAACATAGGAAAAATAACCTAAGATCCTGCCGAAAAAGTTTTTATTGTACCCTGAGTATGTCCATGTTCTGTACACATTTATCTTATCAGAGAGGCATTCCTTGTTCAGCCATGTGTTTTTGCCTATTTTTGTGCCTTTTGTGTAGTGAATATTACCGGCGACAACATCTATCCGCTCAACTCCGCTTTCGCTGAGGTACCTTGTGAGCTGGTTCCAGCGGGAACCGCCCGGATCATCTTTCCCTAAAAAAAACTGATGAAAAAGTAACAGTGACATCAAAAAATTATCCTTGTTGAAATAATTATTTCTTCACTCCCGCCGGCAGAAACAACTATCCTGCTGCCTTCGGTGTAAGAATTATAATAAGCGGAGATATATGAGGTATCCAGATTTATATCTCCGTCAGAAAATAATTTAACGCCTTTTTCTGATTCTGCTCCGCCTGCAAACAGACTGAATTTCTCAGCAGAGTTCCAGAACTGTTTTACAGTAAGTTTTCCGGTATGCCCGTATATCCTGTCCGTGATCAGCACTGAATCATCAAAAAGCTCGATTTTTCTGTTATGGACAGCTCCGAATTTATCCTTATAACCGTAATGCTCACACTCAAGAAAATTATCCGAAGCACTGATAAGCTTTGCAGTGTACCATCCGCTCCACCCGAAACTGCCATATCTGTCCATTGGGTTCACACCATTGATTTCAACGGTGTTATGCCCGCATATCCCCGTAAAATTCTCTTTTATTTTGATGTCTGTATTGTAAGAATATGAACCGCTGTCGCAGAAAATGTTATCCCCGCCTGCCCATATGTCAAGGTGGAGCATATCGCACTGGTGCGGGCGGTGGCGGTAAGAGTGACAGCGGGTAAAAAGAGCCAGCTCCCCTTTTCTCAAAAAAAAGTATCCGCTGTCCGGGAAAAAATTCTTTTTCTCTGAATCGGCCTTCACTCCGTGATTTTTTATCCCGAAGAAGCTGATAAGTGCATCTGCGCCATTGTAAACAGCAGCTCCGCTGTTCACTGCTGAGGCAAGGTTTATGCTCTCCCTGTAATCCATGTAATCTGTCTCAGTCAGAGGAAAAAGAAGTGCGCCGTCATTTGGACCGTAATTGGGTAATTTACCGTTCTTTATTTCTGCGGAATAAAGAAACCCGCACAGCAACGAATGCTTTGTTCTTATCTCTTCAGGCAGGGGAAAATCGTTTTTATCCGCAGCAATGATAACCAGAGAAAGAACATCTGTCACAAGCCTGTGATAGTTCATTGAATGCTGGATATAACCGCCGTCCGCATAAACCTGATAAACTGTCTGGGACAGAAGATACCGGATACCTTTTGAAATAAACCGTTCTGTATCACTATTTTTCGCCAGATAAAGCCCGCCGATAAAGAGCCCAGCCGCTTCGCTGACAGAATGATTGTTTCTCACTGATTCTGCCGCGAAACTTATGTTTGACTCGATACGCAAAAGCGACGTGTGGATGCATCGGGCGGCTTCCTCTCTTAAATCTGCATCTACATAGTCCTCAAAGTATGACAAGGCACAAAACCATGCAAAAACTCTGAAGGCTATTTCCTGCCCGCATTTATAGTTCACTCCGCATGGGAAAGGATTATCCTCAATCCACAGACGTATCTGCTCGATACAGGCATGGGCATACTTTTTATCTTGGGTTGCGGAGTGAGCTGAAATGAAATGAAAGATCTGAGGGAAACGGCTTATTTCCCATATGAGTTTTATATCGCCGACAGAACCGAAGTCAGGAATATTCTGCCATTCTGCTTCTTTTGAAGACTTCTTCCCGCTGACGGGATTATAGTTCCAAAAAATTTTGCCTTCAGGAGCATAGTCCAGCTCCGCTGAAGAGAATGCCCTGATTCGTCCGTTAATGGCATTATCAGCAATCCTGCGGATTTTCTCCGGTTCTGAAGTGCATTTATATTCTTTTGAAACAAGACTAAAAAGAGACTGCGAGAAGCCAACCGGTGATGACTGCGATTTTGCGGATATTCGCCTGTTAGCTCTGCCAAAAAAACCGGTCTTGATCTTAAAAGCATAGACGAGGCGGAAGCACAGCCACCTCAGCCCCATTTTTCTTACATATCCTGCGAATGCTCTGCTAATTACCAATGCTGTTCTCCGCAGAATCCTTTCTTTCTCTGCGGTATTCTTCAAGTATTTTTGCTACCACCGAAAATACAATAATTCCTGCTACTGCGATAAAAAAACTCGCCGCAAAAACTGCCGTAACAATGCCCACTCTGTCAGGTTTTACCCTGTTGGCAGGGTCTGCCACATAAGGCTCGGACACTACAGTGACTCCATAGTACCCCTGAGCTTTTGCCAGAACCTTACTCTGAATAAGCCCTGCTATAATATCGCTGAGCTTATTTTTCAGGGTAATATCATAGGTAAGATTTATCTCATTTTTGAAATTCTCAATTTTTTCATCAATGCTTTTAAACTCGCTGTTTTCCAGTCCGCTGCTTATGCTTTTAAGAATAATTCTGCAAAATTTTTCAGCAAATACGCGGTCTTTATGGTACACACTGATGGTAATAAACGAAGTATTCAGATCCTGATTAATTGAAAATATTTTCGAGGCTGATTTCTGAACGATAGAGTTGTAGTTTTCTTTAAAAAATTCGGTATTTTTTATCTTGTCGTAATCCTCAACTACATAAGCCTCAAGCTCATTCTCTTTTATCATTTTCCCGACAAATTCTGCATTTCGTATCATTGCAGTCATATTGTGGAATATATTGCGTTTTCCTCCGCCGAAGACCTCACCCACCACAGATGAAAACGCATTCAGATTAAGCAGGGAATTTTCCTGGGTTTCTGTCGGTTTAAGAATAAAATAACTCAAATAAATATTATCCATTCTGTACGCTGCAAATACGGAGCATAATGTAGATACAGCAACAAAAGCGGCAATAAGCATTTTTCGCTTCCAAATCATCAGAAAAAGTTCCAACAGGTTTATTTCCAGAGATCTGTAGCTTTCTTTGTTATCCTTTTTCACTATAGACACCGTTTTGAATGATATTTTTTCTTTATGTAATATGCGGTTATCAATACTAAAGATGCTGATAAAAACAGCACAGCAAACATATAACGGCCTGTATCCCCCAAGATATTCTCTTTCAGAACTGCAAAATAGAGGAGGTTGAATGAAAGGAAACCCGCAACCATCAGGGCAGCTCTGGGGTACAGCGTATTAAAGGTTTTCAAAATATATGATACACACAGGAACAGTAAAGCCACAAGTACAATAACAGAAATCAGGACAGAGGATATTTCTGCAGAATAATTTTTTCCTATAAACATAATGAGAAAAACAATCCCGACAACGCTTAAATCAATTAAAACGGCCAGCCATTTTCTGCCCAATGAAATTATGTAGGTTGAGTGGATGGTCATTGCGCTTAAAAGGCTTACCTGAGTATATGCAAGAAGTATTACATCGATATGCTCCGCAGAATCCGGAATGGCTAAAGGCATAAATACTATAAAAACAGATAGAAAGCTGCTCAGAAGCAAAGACAAAAACATCTGTTTGTAAACCATATTCTCTTTTTTTTCTTTCCCTGAAAGAAGCAGAGGAAGAAGCCACGCAGAGGCGGAGGAGGAAAGAATTATTATAGGCATGGCATAAAGACCGCCCAAACCTATAACTCCGGCTACGGAAGCACCGAAGAATATACCCAGAATCATTTTGTCGCCATACTGATAAGCCGTCTGTACCCAGCCTTTAAGACACAAAGGGATTCCCACTTTAGTAATCTGCTTCAGAACAGTAAGTCTGGTTTTATAACCTATCTTACGATTTATTGATGATGGTACATACTGAACAAAAGTTTTCAGCCAGCTCTTTATTCCCTGAGAAAGAATGAAAAGCTCAAAGTTATGCATAAATGCAGCGGCGATGGATAAAACAGCCCCTACAGCCTCACACAGGCCGCCAAGCAGAAGCATTTGTCCGTTTTTGTTTCCTCTGGCTACAGCACCGGTAAAACCGCTGAAATAAAGCCCCGACCAGAAAAGGATAAGTCCCAAAGCTGTCATACCGCTGAATTTATAATAAAATATCATCACTGAGGAGGCTATGACCGTGCTGAAAACAAGCCATAGCTTTGCGGTTTTTAATGCAGAGTCATAGTAGAGCCCCTGCACTCTTCTGCTGTAGCTTTTTTCCGGAATCAGAACAGACATGGCAAGGCCGAATCCAGGACTTATATTTGAGGTAAGCTGACAGGCTGTTTTCCAGATCAGCCAGTAGCCGAACAATTCTATCCCCAGATAACGGACCGCAAGAATATTAGCGAAAAAATTTGCACCTGCCGGCAAAAGAACAGAGGCAACCAAAATTTTCTTTGACCACCACAAATCAGGATTTATGATTTTTTTCAACAGTGCCTTGACATTCATAGAGTTTGAAAATATTTCTTTGTTTCATCAGGGATATAAACATCAAACTGTTGGCTGAGTGATGTCTCCCCGATAATTTTATAGCTTCCGAGCCGCCCGGGGGTGGATGTAAGAAAATAGTCTATAAGGCTAAGCTCCTTCTCCCCGTCTTTGTAGCTGTCTGCCATGGCTTTCTCCACTACTGACAGTATTTCGGCTTTATCATCAAGAGTTTTCAAAACTGTTCTGCCGTGTGAGCCGTAAAAAGGAGTTCCGGTGAACATAACATTTTTCTCATTCAGCATGGCTTGAAGCATAGTTGTCGTACCGGAGCCGATAACAAGTGAAGCGTTCTGCATGATTAACCCTGTGGGCATAAGAAGGGGAGCGAAGATCACCCCTCTTTTGACAATCTCATTCAGAAATTTTTCATCACGCCTTCCTATGGCAGCAGGATGTTCCTTCATAACCACAGGGTATCTGCCGCCCACAGCATCTATTATCTTCAGTACTGTTTTATGGTGGTCGCACATTTCAAGTTCAGGAATCCAGTAGTCCGTGGTTGATTCAGGATAGAACTGCATAGGTATAAATATATGTCCGTCAGGAATAACTGTTTTTGAGATATTCTCAAGCTCAACAGCTTTCAAAGCTCTCGGCAGAGTGGCAAACATCCTCTTCAACATATACTTCCGTTCAGGAAAAGAAAAACTCAGGGGGTCATTTTTTATGATTCTATACGCAGAGAAAAATGGTTGTTTCACAGAGTCTATCAATAATCTCCGCATAATAGTCTTAGTTGCTCTGGTGTTTATTCCCATCAGGATATCAGCCCTATAGTTCTGCTGGGCAATATTTTCTGCTTCTTTTGCTATTATTTCGGCGTACTGTTCTTTTGTTCCGGTGATACCTTCCAGCTCACCGCGTTTGGAAAATCTTATTCTTCCTTTAAAAGGGGTGGTGACAGGAAAGAAAACTTTGATACCGGCTAGCTCGGCAGATTTGATAAGCGTATCGACAATGAATGAATCCACCGGCAGAGACAGAACTTCATCGTAACCGTAATTTTTAAAAATTTCCGTCCAGGCGGAAATAGCGGAAAGTACGCAGCGCTCTGCTTTTTTTCTCTCAAAATTGCGGAGAAACCTGCACCTTGATATGTAGCTTTCCATCTCATCCGCTTCCGGAATAATTTTAAAACAAGAGCATTGGTTAAACTCCTTATAAAAAAACTCCCCGAACCATTTTACACGTTCACCGCCAAGATTCTCGTCTGACCATAAGTCGATGGAGCAATCGTCATATAAATTTTGAGCAAGTTTATATACTCTGTCAAAATGTCTTCTGCGCCCGAGAGCCATTATTTTTTTCATTACAAATCCTTATTAGAAATCATACCTAAAGAGATCCAGAGCATCGGATCCTGAAAAATAGTATAAAGAGAAAGAGTAGACACAAGATAGCCGACCACAGATAAAGCCCACAATCTCCTGTTTGCCGATGTGGACTTGGATGAAGTGAGATTCTTAAAAACTATTAAAATAACCGTAAGCATAAATAAGGATGCCAGCGGCACCCCATATATGAAAGAAAGAGCAACAGGGCTTATGTGAACTGTGCTGTCCGCATCGCCCGCCTGATTGATAAATGCCGCTCCGAAACCTTTTCCTGTATACATACTGGAAGGCTCAGACTTCCACGTACTCATAACAGCCAGGACCTCGAACATTCTTCCTGAAGTCATCTGATCATATTTTGTCCTGCCTGTTTCCTCCGCATCGGGTGTTGCGACAAAGGCAATCAGCCTTGCGGCTACAGGTTTCGGAAGAGCTGAAACTACTTTTTCAATATCTACTTTAGAAAGGGCATATATGGAAAAAAGTGACATTATACCAAGTATAATAAGCGGCACAACCATGCGCTTTGAAACAAAAAAACTTAGGAAAATCATTGCGAAGGCAGAGAGCATATGCCCCCTCTTCCCCCCGAGAATTATAAGAATAACAATGAATACAGCATAAAGCCATTTCCAGCGGGGCTCTTTAACCAGCACATAAGCAAGCGCAATAAAGGCAGAGCTGGTTCCGAGACCGAGATAAACAGGGAAAGGACCGAAAACGCCGAGAAGATAAAGAATCAGTACCGCAAAAAATGTTCCAGCCAAACCATATTTCGCCAGCCTGGAGTCTATACCCTGCTCAGCAAGATTCAGCGCATAGACTCTGGTTGTATGATAGCAGGCAAGGCTGAAACACATCCGGAGAAGATTTGCAGTAACATCCATGGCATCACCTGCATACAGCAGCGTAACCACGGTTCCCCACAGGATCATGGTGAGGATAACTATCTCAAGAAAGTTAGGCCTCAGTATTTTCAGGTTTCTGCCAAAAATTAATGACATACCAAAGAAAATGGCTATCAGAGGGAAAGTGACATAAAAAAACACCGCACCGACAGTATTTCCCATACGCAGAAGTTTGATGCAGTGAAGAACAGGATTAAAAAAAAGAGTAAGGGCAACTATGCCTACAGCAAGCCTGTTAAAAAGATCGTTATTTTCATACATAGGCCTGAGAGACAAAGTGTTCATTTTCAGCCGATGTCCCCTTTATATTCCGATCTCAAAATTCCGAAAAGCAAATGATTGCTGTATGTACCGTTGATGTAGTCGGACTCTCTCAGTACACCTTCCTGTTTATATCCGAAATACTCGAGAACCTTGACCATTCCCGTGTTATGTTCGTTGCATCCGCTTGTGATCCTGTTAAGCCCCAAAGTACCGAAGGCATAGTCCAGAATCACTTTATAAACTTTCTTCGCAACTCCCTTGCCCCAGAAATTTCTGTTGCCTATCATTATGCCGTCTTCGGCACTCTTTGTGTAATGATTGATTTTATCGAGCTTTGCAGTGCCTATCAGCTCACCAGTTTCAAAATCCTGAATAAAGAAACCGATACAGCTTTTGGACTGAAACCTCACAAACGAATCATCTATAAACTGCATATTCTTTGGCATAAGAAGAGATTCCGATGCGATAAGGCCTGTAACTTCAAGGTCTTCAAGCCATGAAAGATAAGTTTTTCTTACCTCTTCGCTCCTTTCATACTCACCGAAGGAAACAAGTATAATTCCGTCACCCTTTAATCTCATAAGCACACTCCGTCATCAACAATGATGTTCTGTCCGTTTACATATGAAGACATATCAGAAAGCAGGTACACACAGGTTCCAGTTATATCCTCAGCATCAAGCATCCCTTTGCTCAGACCAAGCTTGTTATAAGCATTAAGAAACTTTTCAGGCTGGTTATTCAGCAAGCCGCCGGGACTGACACAGTTAATTCGTATATTTTTGCCTTTAAAATATTTTGCTATGTATTTCGTGAGATGGATCAGCCCTGATTTAATAGTGCTGTACTCAACAGGCATAGTAAAGCTTACTTCTTCGTATATCTCGAATTTAGGGGCAATCACGCCGTATATTGAAGCTATGTTCAATATAACTCCGCCGCCGGATTCCGCAAAATAGCGGCAGAATTCCCTGCACATAAGAAAATAGCCGCCCAGATTCAGATTCATATTCTCACAAAAGTCTGCGTAAGATACATCCTCGAACCTGTTTCCGTAATTATTATTCCGTGGGTAGGCGTTATTCACCAGACAGTCTATTTTTCCATATTTATGAACAACATTCTCTATGAGAGAGCGGATGGATTCCTCACAGGTTATGTCAAGCACACGGCTGTCTGCCCCTAGCTCATCCGCCGCCTTTGCCGCAGAAGCTTCATTTATATCGGCTATAACTGCAATGCCGCCCTGAGCGATCACCGAATCCGATATTCGCCTGCCCAAGAGCCCTGCACCGCCTGTAATAACGCAAACCTTATCTTTAAGAAGCATATCAGATAATCTCCCTGTAACAATCCGGCTTTCTGTCCTGAAGAAATCTGAATTTTTCTCTGTTTTCAGCAGTTTCAGCAGGATTTATATCATAGAGCTTCATCTCTCCTGAAGTCAGCAGAGGTTCGCATTCTGAGCCGTAAGGATGTATGAGTTTTGATGATTCGACATACTCAAGCCCTTTTCCGTCTGTCCCAGTTCTGTTTACCCCTGCGATCTGAATCTGGTTTTCTATAGCTCTTGCAGTAAGTAGTGCATTCCAATGGGTAATTCTTGATGCAGGCCAGTTGGCGATAACAACTATTACATCGTTCTCCTTGTTTTGAGCAGTAAACAGCTCAGGGAACCTGAGATCATAGCAAACAGCGAACCCCAAACGAAGCCCCCCTCTTTTCACGGAAACAAGTTCATCTCCGCCTGAGAAAAACTTATCCTCTCCGGCGTAGGAGAATGGGTGAATCTTTTTATAAATGCCCTGAACCGCACCGGAACTGTCAACATAGACCATTGCATTAACAGCTTTTTTGCCTGCTTTAAATACACAGCCGAAAATTATATCCATACAGTTTTTCACTGCCAGCCCTTTAAAGGCATCAACAGTCAAGGAACTATCCTCATCCTCTGCACTCAGTGCAGTGTTCATTGTGAAACCTGTAAGAGTCATCTCCGGAAAAATTACAAGATCGGCACCTGCGGATGACGCATTCCTGATATGCTCACCGCACAGTTCCAGATTGCCCGTTTTATCTTCCCAAAGCTGATTCATGGATATAAGCGCTGTTTTCATTTGTTGTACACTCTCCAAACCGGCTTAACAGGGCCGCCCGTAAGATACTTTTCATAACCTTCGTCTATAGCCTTTTTATAAGTAGCAAAAGCGAAATCACACGCTTCCAGAGTTATTTTAAGTTCTTCTTCGCCGTGTTCCCTGCAAAAAGCTATCCAAGGCATAAGCACGCCTTTCTTAATAATTTCCTGCTGAAACAGAGTATGGTAATAGAGATTGGGTTTCTTCTCAGCGTCTTTCGCAACAATTATCGGACTGCACTCATAGCCTCTTATTTCAAAGTAATCAGCGACTCCGTTGCTTTTGGCTAGGCTGTTTATTCCTTCCATAAATCTGCGGCCGTAAGCCCAGTGGTGTTCACTCACTTTATCACGTTCGTAAATATCAATATTTTTCAGCGCAGCAGCAAGCCCTGTGGATTCTGCTCCGTGGGTTTGGGAAAGGAGGAAAACTCTGGGCTTATCATGGAAAAGCCCGCCCAGCTCCATAATCTCTTTACGGCCGCCGAGAACAGACACAGAAAATCCGTTGGCTGTTGCTTTTCCGAAGGTAGTGAGATCGGGTCTGATCCCCACAATTTCCTGCGCTCCTTTGAGATTCCAGCGAAAGCCAGAAATCATTTCATCAAAAATAAGAACTGTTCCCTCTTTTTCCGTTACAGCTCTAAGCTCCTGAAGGAAGTTGTCTTTCGGTTCATCATTTTTAAGAGGTTCAAGTATAATGCCCGCTATCTGACCCGGGTATTTCGCAAAAAGCTCTTTAACACTTTCTATATCGTTGTACTTAAATCTAAGAGTAAGGTTTCTTATTTCGTCGGGGATACCGTTATTGCATGGCGTAGAACCTATGAACCAGTCATTTACACTGAAAAACGGATGGTCCTGACAAACTGCTATATACTTTCTTCCTGTATATGCACGGGAAAGCTTTACCGCTGCAGAAGTAACATCTGAGCCGTTCTTGCCGAACTTCACCATTTCCATGGAAGGTATGAGGGAAACATATCTTTCTGCAAGTTTAAGTTCAAGAACGGAAGGACGGGTGAGGTTTGTGCCGTTGGCAAGCTCCTTGACTACTGCCTCATTTATCTCATCATCGGCATAGCCTATTCCAACAGAGCGCAGTCCCATTCCGTAATCCAGAAACTTGTTACCGTCCGCATCCCATGAGTAGGCTCCTTTTCCTCTTACCATCAGCCCCGGAGCAAGCTCAGGGAACTGATCATCGCCCTTGCTGTATGTATGGCCGCCGGCCGGCACTATTTCATGCAGCCTTTTCTGAAGCTCTCTACCTTTAGTAAATTCCATTTTTAATCTCCGAATCCATCATGCAGATGTTTGTTCATAATTGTCAGCATACCGCTGTCGTACAGCTCAACCAGCTGTCTCTGGCTGAAAGTATGAAGACAGTTTTTAGTTCCGAAATATTCGAGAATTTGCGTAATGAGATCCAAATCCTCCTGATAGTCAACAGATAAGTATATATCATCTCTGATGAGAATGTTTTCTTCCGGCGTCAGAGCCTCTTTTGTAAAAAGGGGGGATTTTCTCAAAAAAGTTACAACGTGTTCTCTATCTGCCTTTTCCGCTGAAGGATAAGCATCAGCAAGGGCATTCAGCTCAAACAGTTCTGCCGCTGTTCCGTAAATCCATCCTTTTCTATGGCTTGCATATATAAGGTTTGAAGGTTTCTGCCTGTGTCTTTCTATGAGTTTTTTTATACACTGCGGATCTATGAGCGGATCATCCCCGCCCACCCTTATCACTGTTTCAAATCCGAAAAACTCTGCACTCTCGATGTATCTTTTCATAACATCGTCAACATCGCCTCTGAAGCAATCAACTCCGGCACTGCTGCATATTTTTTCTGTTATATCATCATTCTCAAGGACTGTAGTTGCTACTGCCAAGTTCTCAAAACCGGCACTCTTCAACCTCATAAGCTGGTGGTAAAGCATGGGTTTGCCGAGTATTTCATAATGAATTTTGCAGGGGCATCTTGTTGAACCTGCCCTCGCCTGAACTATTATTCCGTAATTTTTCATTGTTTCACTCGGACTATGGATGACTCGGAAAAAGCCTGTTCTGCTGCATAGAGGTAAGATAGTATTTCCTCATCCTCTTCCAAAGTATAAGGGAAAGGTGCTCCGCCTGCGGAAGCTTCAAGAAACGCTTTAATCTCGAGTACATACATCTCCTCAGAAGAAACAGTGGTTTTCATGCTGTCTCTTCTGAAAATTTTCCAGCTGCCCGTATCGGAAGAAAAATACCTCAGTTCGCCTTTCACAAAATCTATCTCGATATTTCCTTTACTGCCTATTATCCTCGTGTCCCTGTAGCTTACTTTTGAGAGCACATCTATTGTCAGATGAAGCTGGCATCCTTTGTCGGTATTCATCAGCACAGAATATATATCATCAATATTCACACCGAGTGTCCCGCTGTTTTTCTTTAGAGCAGTTATCTGCGATGGTCTGCCGAGTAGCCACACGAGGAAAACGAGATCAAAAGGAACAATCTCTCTGGCTGCGCCTGTTTCATAATTTGAGACGTAGAAATCTTTGATGTCTTCATAAGGGTGCCAGTAAGGAAGGTACTGCCCGAAATAATGATTGGCAAAAATTATTTCACCCAATGCTTCGCTGTCTATCAGTTCTTTTGCCTTAACGACAAGGGCATCATAGCGCATTGTGCAGGACGGAGCGATAACACAGTCTGTATTCTTTTTCAGAGCCATAAGTTCGTCCATTCTGTTATCAACAACACTGGCCTCTATAAAAGTATGCTTGTTTCTTTTGGCAGCCTCGATCGCATAACCCATATGCAGATCAGGCGGAGTTGATATTGAGACATGAGTTACTTCGTCCCAGTTTATAGAGTTAAAACTTACGGCCGGAGTTACACCGTAGCGTTCAACTGCTTCCTTTATCCTGTCTTCTCTCTTATCATATACAGTAATATCTTTGACACCGTGGAACTGGAAATTTCTTATTCTTCTTTTGCCCATTGAGCCGCAGCCGATCTGTAACACTTTCATTTTGAATCATTGCCCTCATAGATAATTTTAGCTTCATTGTAGCTTTTTAAATGCCCTATGTCTGTCCAGTAACCATCGAACCTGTAAGGGCTGACAATACCGGAATCATTAATAACCGCTCTGATGAGATCAGGCATATCAAAAAATGAATCCTGGGGAATGTGACGGAGAACTGTACTTTCCAGAATATAAATACCTGAGCTGACATAGTAATCATATATAGGTTTTTCTCTGATTGAGGAAACTCGGTTTGCAGCGTCAATTTCAACGACGCCGTAGGGTATGCTGTATTCGTTCTTCTTCACACACACGGTGAGATCATTGCCGCTGTTGATATGGGTGCTCAGCATATCAGAAAAGTCAAGGTTGGTCATTATGTCGCCGTTGGCAACATAAAAAGGCATATTCAGACTGTGGCTGATAAGAGCCAGGGAACCGGCAGTGCCCATTCTCTTCTTTTCGTCAACATACTCTATGTTTATTCCGAAAGCAGAACCGTTGCCGAAGTATTTCCTCAACTGCTCCGCCAAGTAATTTACTGTTATAAAAAAATTCACAAAGCCGCTTTTCACGAAACTTTCGATAAGATGTTCAATAATAGGCTTGTCACCTATTTTGAGCATGGGCTTAGGCACTTTTTCCGTCAGTGGGCGAAGTCTTGTTCCAAGCCCTCCCGCCATAAGAACAACAGGATTATCATTAATAAGAAAGCTGCTATCGTCCAGAGACAGTATTTTTACCATTACCCCGTTTTCATCCACAACGGGAATCTGGCGTCTGTGGATGCGCTTCAGGTATGCAATGGCGGCTTTTTCAGGCTGGTCAGCTTTCCATATATAAGGGGTTTTATTCAGCAGTTTATCCAGGCTGAAATCACCCTGAAGGACGCATCTGCGGATGTCGCCGTCAGTAACAATACCGAGAAGCTTCATGTTTTCGTCAACAGCCGCAGCAAAGCCGTAGCCGCCTCTTTCCACCGCAGCTACCAAATCCTGATAGGTTGTGTCGCTTTTTATAACGACTATGCAGTCTTTCATCATTTAGATCAAATCCTCAAAGGAGAACGGATAGTCGGCCTTGATCATATTTCTGACAGTTCTTCCGGCAACCATAGCTCTGAACTCCGGCGCTATACCTGTTCCGGGGCGTTTATAGTCTATATCACCGGCAGATATAATCTCTCCCGGAGCATAATCTCTTTTCAGTATTATACTCCTTTTGAAAGCCTCACGCCTTTCTTCGTTTTCAACGGTTATCACTCTTGAACTGCCAAGAGCCGTATTGATCCTTGCCGAACCCTCTACTATCTCCTTCAGTTCAGCGTAATCTGCTGAGACTTTATGATCCCAGCCGAACATATCTTTATCCAGAGTGTAGTGCTTTTCTATTATGCAGGCGCCTTTTGCCACAGCTGCCAGCGGAATGCTCGTTCCTATTGTATGGTCTGAAAATCCCACTGGATAATCTGGAAAAGCAATTCTGAGCGTATCCATCCTGTTGAGGTTAACATCTTCATCCTTCGGGGGATAAATTGATACACAATGGAGGATTACAATCTCCCTGTTTCCTGCTTCTTCTATGGTTCTGACAGCTCTGTCAACATCGCTTAAATTACTCATACCGATCGACAAAACCACAGGCTTGCCTTTTGAGGCTATGTATTCGAGAAAAGGGTAGTTAGTTAGATCCATTGAAGCTACTTTTATAAAAGGAGCCTGCATCTCATTCACCAGAAAATCCACTTCGTTTTTTGAAAAAGGGGTTGAAATACAGTCCAGACCTGCATTATCGCATAACTTCTTCATATTGAGGAGTTCCTGCTCAGAGATTGAAAATTCCTCAACTATAGCTTCAAGAGAAAAGTCCTCTCTCTGCCTGTAGTCATCTTTCAGGAAGTAGTTCTCTTCATAAACTTTTCTTGAAAATATAGTTTCTTTTGACCAGCTCTGGAATTTTACACAATCGGCTCCGGCTTCTTTTGCCTGCATTATCATTGTTTCCGCAAGCTTCATGTCTCCATTATGGTTTGAGCCTAGTTCGGCAATTATGTAGGGTTTGCAAAAGTTACCCACCGATTTGTTTTTAGTAAGTCGGATCATGCAGTTCTCCTTCAAAATATGCGGCCTCCTCCCACCAGAGGGGAAAAGCCTTATTACAGGGAAATTTTTTCATATATTCCGCTATGAACTGAGGACTCACAGCCTTTTTATTCAGCGTACAGAAAAACTCTGCGGACTTTCTGAACGCAGGATACACCTTTTGAAGCTCTTTGTAATGTGCTGCTTTCACTTCGATTGCTTTTTTGACACGCTGTTCAGAAACAACTGAGAAACCTGCAGTATTTGAGCCGTGCTGTCTGTAGCAGGTTGCAAAATCTGAGGTGAAAATACAGCTTTTATTCTCTAGCAGCATGACAGAGAAAAGAAACCAGTCCACTGCAATAAGAGAATTATCAAACCTTACGGCGGGGACTGCAGATGCTCTCACGGCGGTGTTTGACATACCGCAGAAGTTAGAAGTCTCTATATCAGAGAAAATAACCTGTTTACCGTTATCTATTCTTTTTCCCAGATAGTTTTCAAATATCAGCTTGTTGTTTTCATCCGTGAGATGAACATCGTTTACACACATATCCGCCTCTTCAAGCATGGCTATGCAGCCTTCAATACGGTTATTCGTAAAACTGTCATCACTGTCACAGAAAATAATATTTTCATATCCGTTTTCAATAGCTGTATCTATCATTTCATTTCTCAGATAAGCTATTGAACCGCTACATTTTTTATATTTTATACGAAGCGAGTGATATTGCCTTGTGTATATATCTATTTTATCAGAAACGTCGATTATAATAAGGATATCAAAATCTTTGACAGTATGTTCTGAGAGAGATGAAAAAAAA
>JBFWJG010000020.1:0-37929 GCA_050253335.1 Deferribacterales bacterium
CGGAAGGCGCGTCCTGCGCCGTTCGTTTACACTTCTTCCTTGTTGCCGTGTTTGAAAATCTGACGCTCAAGGAGCCTGTCGTAACCGCTCTGACATACCAGTAAAAATCCGTACATCATGTCGGATTTTTACACACGCTCGCGCCGCTTAAAAAGCGGCTTCGCTGCGCACGGCGGAAGGCGCTTCCTGCGCCTTTTCGTTTACACTTCTTCCTTGTAGCCGTGTTTGAAAATCTGACGCTCAAGGAGCCTGTCGTAACCGCTCCAGCCTGCGTCCTGAACCTCGTCCTTAACGAAGATAGATGAAAATGTGTTTATCTTGGCATCCATATCATCAATGTGGTGAAGGATAAGTGCTTCTATTGTCTTAGGTTTTTTAGGTGAGCCGAACTCAAGAAAGCCGTGGTGGCTCGCTATCATATGGCAGATCAGATCCTTAACCTCTTCGGGAAAGCCCTCGACCTTATCCGCCATGTTCCTGAAAAGCATGATTCCCTGAATAAGGTGACCGAGAAGTTTGCCGCTGTTGGTGTAGTCAAACCCGAGCTTTGAATCAAGCTCGACAATCTTGCCCATATCATGGAAAAGCGCGCCGAAAAGCAGATGCTCAGTATTCGCCTTTTCCCCGTAGTAATCACCGATAAGCACCGCAAGCTTGGCAATGCTCAGCGTGTGCTCAAGCAGTCCGTTGACATAGGCATGGTGCACTGCTTTTGCGGCCGGACTCTTTTTAAATTTATCAATAACTTTTTCATCGGCAAAAAACATGCTGATGAAAGATTTCAGGTAATCCGTTTTAATTCTCTCATCAAGCAGATCCTTCAGCTCCTTCATGAGCTTATCGGCATCAAGACCGCTGGTCGGGAGAAACAGTGAAGGATCCGCGTCCTCCTTTTTCTCCATCATGGTTATTTTGAGCTGAGTCTGCCCCGCATACTGCTGAAGAACACCCTCAAGGGTTACAACATCCCCGCCTGCGGGCTCAAAAGCCAGCCTGTTGCTGTCAAACATGATGCCGTTGTGCCTTGTGCCTTCGCTGTCGTTCAGCACGAGACGCAGAAAGGGTTTGCCGTCCCTTGTGACGTTCTTGTTTATGTCTGTGATCATAAAGTCTTTCTTAATAGTAAGTTCCATTATCTACCGCCTACAGTTATCAAAGGAATACGCAGAGTCGGCTGTGCATCGGAAACAGGAACACCCTGCCCGCCTTTGCCGCAGGTTCCGATTCCGAAGCCGAGATCGGTTCCCGCCATATCAATGCTCTGCATCACTTCAGGTCCGTTGCCCATGAGTGTGGCATTCTTCACCGGCCTGTCTATCTGTCCGTTTTTTATTAAATAGCCTTCGGTTACTTCAAAAACAAAGTCGCCGTTGACCGTGTTTACCTGTCCGCCGCCCATATCAGCCACATAAATTCCGTTATCAACGGATTTTATTATGTCTTCCGGTCTGTCATTTCCGGGGGCTATGAATGTATTCGTCATGCGCACTATGGGCTTGTGCCTGTAGCTTTCCCTCCGGCCGTTGCCTGTGGGGGCTCCGCCGTTTTTGAGCGCGTACAGCCTGTCACGCATATAGCCTTTAAGAATTCCATTTTCTATCAGAACATTGCGCGCCGCGTCCGTTCCTTCGTCATCAAAGGGGATGTAGCCCCTCTTCTGTTTAAGTGTTCCGTCATCTATCACGCTGATAATCCGGTTCGCTACCTGAGTCCCGATTTTATCTTCGTAAACACTCATCCCCTCTTCCGCCAGATCAGCCTCAAGCCCGTGCCCCACAGCCTCGTGCACCATTGTTCCGCCGGCCTTTGAGGCAAGCACAACGGGCATTCTCCCTGCGGGAGCGTAATCTGCGGCAAGATTGTTAAGCGCCTTTCTCAGCGATTCCCTGCCTATTTTTTCAGGCTCAAAGCCGTCCAGCCCTTCCGCGCCGAAAACTCCGCCGAAGGATTCATAACCGGTTTGCAGGTCATCGCCCTCTCTGGCGACCGTATTTGCGTATACCGTTATGTAGGACAGCTTCTTGGTTTTATCATCTCCGAGGGAGTTGATAATCCGCACATCACGGAAAACATCGCCGTAGAAAGCGCGCACCTGAACGGTTCTTTTGTCGCCGTAGGCAGAGCGGCTAACGGTTTCGGCAAGCTTTATCTTATCCTGCAGAGGGATTTGCTCGCAAGGCCTCTCGAATGTGTAAACCGGAGCTGATTTTGTGAAGTCGAGTACTTTCTCGGCGCCCTTTTCACCAAGGGCAGTAAGCCCGCAGGCTATTTCATTGAGCACATCGGGATCTGATGAGTTGGTATATCCGTAGAAAGTTCTGCCGTTTCTGATGAGCCTGAGCCCTATCCCTGCGTCATCCTCGCTGGAAAGCGTGTCTATTTTGCCGTCCTCGAAAACAATAATGCGCCGGAAAGAGCTCTCTATGAAAATATCCGCATAGTCCCCGCAGGAAGCGAGTTTTTTAAGAATGCGGGCGTAATCAGGTGTTTTTACCAATTATCAACTTCCTCACTGAATTCCGTTCTGATTTCCGTAACGCCGATGCCGATTTTATTCAGCTCTTCCAAAACTTTGAGAAGCTGTTTATACACGGTGTCCGTGGAGTAGATAACCACATTCCCCTTGGCGCTGTCCAGTGTGCGGACTATGCCGAGCCCTTCGTATGAGTCAACGAGGCTGTTGACAAGAAGGATGTTGCGCTTGTCCACATGGCACTTAACTTTTACGGTACGGGTCATCTGCGAATTCCATCAGCACTATTTCAATACCCTTGAGCTCGTCCTGAAGCTCTTTCACATCAAAGTTAAGGGCATTTTCCAGATATATCTTCTTAAAGCCCGCGTCCTTCACCTTTTCAGCGAATTTTGCGGGAGCAATCGAGTTAAAGTCGGTAACGAAGAAACCTTCCTCCTCAAAGAAGCCTGTGCTCCTGAGAAAAAGCCATTCCTCCTGTATAAACCTTCTCTCCTCCGCGCTGAGGCCGGAAAGAACTCTGTTCAGACCGCCGTAGTAAAAGAGATCAAGCTTTGCGGACATTCCCCTGCATTTGAGCTCGGCCACGTTGTAGTCGAGAAATGCTGGAAACAGCCCTTTGTTGTGTAGACCGACCTTAGCCTTGTTCATTTTCACCCGCCGAAAGGCTGTAGGTTTTTCTTACATTGTCCAGAATTCCGTTAACAAGCCCCGCCGCGGCTTCGTCGCCAAATTTTTTGGTGAGCGTCACGAAGTCGTCAAGTACGGCAAAATAAGGGGATTTGCCGTCCAGAAGCTCATACAGGGCAACACGCATAATGTTTTTCTCTATCTCGCCCATTCGCTCAAAAGTCCAGCCGTTTTTAAGAAATTTTTCTATCACAGCGTCGCTGTCGGCGGCTTTTGCGGCGGCTCCGCGGAAAAGGCTCTCCGCGAAGTCCTTAACCTCCGGCTCCACTACGCCGAGCGGCTGCCAGAAAGTAAGGGGGATCTGCGTCGGCGTTTCCCCTGTCATACCGTAACGGTACATCATCTGAAACGCGTATTCGCGCGCCTTCGTGCGTTTTGATTTATCAGCCAAGTTTATTGTCCTTAATGAGATTTACAAGCTCAAGCGCTCCCATTGCGCAGTCGGCGCCTTTGTTTCCGCTTTTTGTTCCCGCTCTTTCCACTGCCTGCTCGATTGTGTCTGTGGTGAGAACGCCGAAGATAACAGGCACGCCCGTATCAAGGGAAACCTTGGCAACGCCCTTTGAAACCTCAGCGGCCACAAAGTCGAAGTGAGGCGTTGCGCCCCTGATGACAGCGCCGAGGGTGATGACAGCGTCATATTTCTTGGTAAGAGCAAGCTTCTGAGCCACAAGGGGAATCTCAAAAGCGCCGGGGACCTTGAACACATCGATGTCCTTCTCTGCCGTGTTGTGTCTCACAAGCGCGTCAACAGCACCGCCGATAAGCGCCTGTGTGATGAAATCATTGAAACGGGAAGCCACTATGGCAAACTTAAACCCTTTCCCGTCATATTTTCCTTCTATAGCCTTGATCATTAGGAACTCCTTAGATGTTTAATTATATTTTATTCTGAATGTACACATTTCAAAGTTGAGAATCTTCGCATCCGCTCAGAGTGACGCGGTAATGCGTCATTCTGAGGCTTCTGCCGAAGAATCTCTCATTCTGTAACATCAAACCCCACGGCGCTGTTCCATCCATGGAACAGAAGATTATAAATCCAGTTTATGCCCCATTTTGTCCTTTTTAGTAAACAGATATTTTTCATTTTCGGGGTTGAGGTCGCTCAATGTGCCCACACGCTCCACAACCTCAAGCCCGTAGCCGGAGAGGCAGCGCATTTTCTTGGGGTTGTTGGTAATCAGGCGGATCTGTTTTATCCCCAGATGCCTGATGATCTGCGCTCCGAAGCCGTAGTCACGCAGGTCTTCGTTAAAGCCCAGATGAATGTTCGCCTCTATGGTATCAAGCCCTTCGTCCTGAAGGTGGTAAGCGTTGATTTTATTGAGGATGCCTATTCCGCGCCCCTCCTGAAACAGATAGAGCACAACGCCTCTTCCTTCCTTCTCCACACGGTCCATCGCTTCATGAAGCTGAGAGGCGCAGTCGCACCTTCTGGAACCGAATACGTCCCCTGTGAGGCATTGGGAATGAACACGCACAAGGACGGGTTCATCTGTGGTGACATCCCCTTTCATGAGAACAACCGCCTCCTGACCGTCCGCAACGCTTCTGAATCCGAGGATGTTAAACTCGCCCGCATGGGTGGGGAGCCTTGCCACGTTTGTTTCTTCTATGAGCTTTTCATGATCCATCCTGTAGGAGATGAGATCCGCTATTGTAACTATTTTAAGCCCGTGCACCCCTGCGAATTCATCAAGCTGGGGCATTCTGGCCATTGTGCCGTCATCGTTCATAATCTCGCAGATCACTCCTGCGGGTTTGAGTCCTGCGGCCTTCATGAGGTCAACGGAGCCTTCGGTCTGCCCCGCGCGGACAAGCACTCCCCCCTGCCTTGCCCTGAGCGGGAAGACATGGCCGGGTCTGGCGAGATCCTTTGAGGTGGACTTGTCGTCAATGGCGACTCTGATAGTGTGCGCCCTGTCAAACGCCGAGATTCCCGTGGTAACCCCTTCTTTTGCCTCGATGGAGACAGTGAAGGCAGTGCCGAAGCGCGCGGTGTTTCCGTCTCCGCCCACCATGAGGTTGAGCCCCAGCCTGTCGCAGCGGTCTTCCGTCATGGCAAGGCAGATAAGCCCGCGCCCGAATTTCGCCATGAAGTTTATGGACTCCGGCGTCACGTGCTCAGCCGCAAGAACAAGGTCGCCCTCGTTCTCCCTGTCTTCATCATCCACAAGGATGATCATCCTGCCCTGTTTAAGGTCTGCTATGGCTTCATCTATTGTTGCCAGATTTTTATATTTCATACAAAAACACCTTTATACTTTACTGCTCGTGTTTGCCTTCCATGGAAACACTCGCCACACGCTCGCGCCTTGTGGAACAAGGCTTCGCTCCGCACGGCGGATTTCCATCCATGCAAATCTTACAGCATATCAAGAAGTGAAGTTATGTTCTTCCCTTCCTTTTTCTACTTTACTGCTCGTGTTTGCCTTCCATGGAAACACTCGCCACACGCTCGCGCCTTGTGGAACAAGGCTTCGCTCCGCACGGCGGATTTCCATCCATGCAAATCTTACAGCATATCAAGAAGTGAAGTTATGTTCTTCCCTTCCTTTTTCATTAGCTTTTCAAGATAGCGCGCTATCACGTCCGCTTCAAGGTTAACTTTGTCCCCTCTCCGCTTATCCGAGAGGACAGTCTCCTTAAAAGTGTGCGGAATAACAGCAACATCAAACGTAAGTCCGTTAACCCATGCCACAGTGAGGCTTATGCCGTCCACGGCAACGGAGCCCTTCTCGGCAATATATTTGTCCATCTCCTCAGGGAACCTTATCCGCAGTACATAGGAATCACCTTTGGGAGTTATTGAATCCACTGTTCCGAGCCCGTCCACATGGCCGCTGACAATATGTCCGCCGAGGCGGGTGGTAAGCGTCAGCGCCCGCTCAAGATTCACGCGGGTTCCGGCGGCGGCTCCCGAGAGGGATGTGCGTTTCAGCGTTTCGTATGATATATCCGCGCTGAAACTGCCGTCCGTTATCTCCGTTGCGGTGAGGCATACACCGTTTACCGCTATAGAATCGCCGATTTTTGAATCCTCAAGCACCTTGGAGCACCTGATTCTGATTACGGCGGAATTTCCTTTTATATTCAGGGAATCTATCTTCCCTGTTTCCTCTACAATCCCCGTGAACATCTGTTCCTCAGTTTTTCGGTCAGGTCAAGCACATGGGTTCGGTAGTCGGTAAAGCGTCCGCTGATCAGTATGTCATTTTCGAAATGCCTTATGTCAGTTTCCAGCATTTCTTTTGCGTCAGCAACAAGTTCCACACCGGCGCCCGTCACAGTCATTACGGCGTCACGCCCTCCGATAACTTTCGGGGCGATAACAAAATAACCCTTATCAACCAAATCCGCGTCAAAAAAGGCTCCGGCGGTTTCGCCGCCCCCTTCTATGAGAATATTCATTATCTTCATTCCGAGAAGCTTGCCGGAAAGCTCACGCAGGTCAAGTCCGCCGTTTATGCAGGAAACCTCAAGCACATGAGCGCCCTTTTCCCGCAGACGCGCCGCAGAGGCAGTTTGAGCCCCTTTTTCCGTGACATAAACCAGTTTATCAGGATTTTCCTCGAGCTTCCTGCCTTCGGGCATCCTGCCGTGAGGATCGAGAACAATTTTATAAGGATCATTTTCGGAATAAACATCCCTGACAGTGAGCTGCGGGTCATCGGCTATGACAGTATTCACGCCGACCATAACAGCATCTGAGACACTGCGGAGGTAATGAGCATAGACCCTTGCGGAAGGGGATGAAATCCACTTGGAATCCTTGGTTCTGGTGGCGAGCTTGCCGTCTATGGATGTTGCGGTTTTCAGCGAGTAATAGGGCAGTCCGGTAAGGATTCGTTTGGTAAAGTCCTCAATAAGCGCGGCGCAGAGCTCCTCACGATAGCCGAGGAAAACTTCAATGCCATGTTCCATGAGAATATTGAGTCCGTTTCCTGCGTTCACCGGATTGGGATCAACGACACCGACAAACACACGCTTTATTCCTGTTTCTATGATTTTATTGACACAAGGGGGCGTTTTCCCGTGATGGCTGCAAGGCTCAAGGGTCACATACAGATCAGCGCCCCGAACATCTCCGGCATCGGCTATTGCCATTACCTCAGCGTGAGCCTTGCCGTATTCTGAGTGCCAGCCGCGGCCGATGATTTTTCCGTCCTTCACCACAACAGCGCCAACTATGGGGTTGGTTTTTGTAAACCCCTTTCCCGCCAGAGCGAGAGAGGCGCATTCATCCATTATATCAAGAGGATTTACGGTTGAACTCAACTTTGGTTTCCTCACCTTTCATTATTCTGCTGATGTTTGTTCTGTGTTTATAGATCACAAAAGCGGCGATAACCACTGTAAAAATTTTTAATGATACCGTGGTGTCCATAAGAACAACCGAGGCGGCAAGGACAGCGGCGGCGGTTATTGAACTCAGAGAGACCATCCGTCCGACATAAAACACCACGCCGAATGCCACAGCGGCCACTCCCAGCGGAACAGGAGCCAGAGCGAGAAAAACCCCCACAGCGGTTGCAACCCCTTTGCCCCCCTTGAAATTGAGAAAAACAGTGTAAGTATGCCCCAGAACAACAAGCACGGCGGCTATAAGCACCACATCGGGATAAAGCATTCCCGTTACCCACACAGGGATGAACCCTTTGAGCATATCTGCTGTAAAAACAGCGGCAAAACCCCATTTCCCGAGGATTCTGGCGGCGTTGGTAGCGCCTACGTTTCCGCTGCCGACAGTTCTTATATCCACACCCTTGAGTTTCTTCACCAGAAGATACGCAGTCGGTACGGAGCCCACAAGATAACAAATAATCAGTAAAACAAATTTCATCTTACAAACACCTTATGCAGAAATGAACGCCTCATGCCCACTGCGTCCGACTCGCAGACCTCGTGACAGCAGAAGCATTCTATGCACTTGTCAGTTTCTATGAAAAATTCACCGTCAGTGCGTATAGCATCCACAGGACAGCTTTTTACGCACAGACGGCATTTTATACATTTCTCCGTGATAATGAAAGGCTTAACGAAAACCCTGTCAGATACCCATGATTTAAGAAACTCCGGCAGAACAGGAACTTTTTTGGAAACAGGAATTTTCACCCTGAACCTTCCTGCGGGCATATCCGCCTGAATCAGAGATGTGTCATACCCTGCCCTCTTGGCGCCAAGAGTCGTCAGACAGAAGTCCTCATCAAAGCCAAGCAGGCGGGTTACAGCCGCATCCAGTGCCACTGCATCGCTTGACGCAGCCATAAGCCCAAGGTGAACAGGCTTACCCCTTGATGGGCCGTCACCCTCGTGGGCTGTTATGCCGTCCAGCAGATTCAGGATCTTCCCCTCAAACATGGAAAAGAAATCGTATATATTATAAGCCAGCTCCCTGTCATCCGGATGTTCCCTGTGGTAGCCCACCTTGGCGTTGCCGGGCACAAGCCCGAACATATTCTTAACGCAAAGGGTGAGCCCTGTCAGGGAGTGGGTTTTGAGCTTTGCTGTATTTATTATTATATCAGCCTCGTCAGCGGCGGGGGCATAAACCCGTCCGTTTCTGATTTTCGGCGCGGATGCCTCCATGCGGACAGTGCGTATTCCGTGTTTTTCGCATATCTCTGCCATGCCTGTCTTTTTCAGGACGGTTTCATATTTGCCGAAGTTCGCACCCGGACTGTCGCCGAGAAAAAGCTCCGCATCCGTATATTTTTTCAAGGCTGTCACAGCAGCCTCAACAAACAGCGGATGGGTGGTGATCCCCCTTTCGGGAGGGGCGGCAAGGAGAAGATTGGGCTTGAGCAGAATTTTCCCTGCCTCTGCAAGCCTTTGGGCATGGAGGGAAAAAAAGGAGTCGATAAATGAAACAACGGCGGGGTCGGAATACCCCTTTGCCGTACTAAGGCTTACTTTTTTCATCAGCAGGCTTGTAATAACCTCTGAAATATTCCCAAGCGGAATACATGGAGAATATGAGCGATATGTAGACCAGTATTGTTCCTATAAGGTGTATGTCCAGCCCTAAGAGCTTGTTTTTGAAGATAATGCAGCCTACCCCGGTCATCTGGAAGCCTGTTTTCCATTTTCCGGCGCTGCCCGCCGCTATGATTATGCCTTTGCTGGCGGCAAGGTTGCGCAGAGCGCCCACGGCAAAATCACGGGTGAGGATAATCATAAGGATGAAGCCTTCAAGCCTGCCCATCTCCACCAGAGCGATCATAGTGGCGGCAACGAATATTTTATCCGCCACAGGGTCGAGGATTTTGCCGAGATCAGTCACCATATTGTATTTTCTGGCTATGTAGCCGTCAACATAGTCTGTAGCGGCGAACACGGTGTATATGACGCAGGCAATTACATTAAGCAAAGGCTGGTCAAAATAGAGAAAAGCAAGGAAAACAGGAACTGAGATAATTCTCAGCGCCGTAAGCAGGTTGGCGGGGTTCAGCTCGCGCTGTACTTTATTCATAAAAAACTTCCGTAATATTTTTAATAGCAGGGTGAATTATATACGCTCATGTCTTTATTTACAAAGAAAAATTTCAGGAGAAGAAAATGCCCTCTCCCTGATTCTCCACAAAGGCGGTAACCTTTTCCTCCGCCAGCACGGATGTGTCGCACTTCATAAGATCCGTCACAAGGTGCTCGCAGTCATGAACTTTCAGCTGTTTAATAAGCTTTTTCGCCCTGAGTATATGGGCGGGGCTCATGCTGAGCTGTCTGTAGCCGAGACCCAGAAGTATGGGGATATATCTGGGCTCGCCCGCTATCTCCCCGCAGACGGAGCAGTCTATCCCCTCTTTTCTGGCGGCGGTGATGATAGTGTTCAGAAGCGTGAGAATCGCCGGATGCGCAGGCCTGTAAAGATATGCCACGTATTCGTTGTTGCGGTCAATGCCCAAGGTATACTGTATGAGGTCGTTCGTGCCGACGCTCATGAAATCCACCTCACGGGCTATCAGGCCGCTGATTATGGCTATGGAGGGAAGCTCCACCATTATGCCGAGCTTTATATTGTCTGCAAAAGGTATCCCTTCCGCACGGAGCGATTTCTTTGCGGATTCATACACCTCGCGCACCTTGCGGTATTCATGCAGACCGGAGATCATGGGGAACATTATCTTTATATCCCCGTAGACAGACGCGCGGAGGATGGCTCTCAGCTGTCTTATGAAAAACTCCCTGAAACGCAGGGAATAGCGCACTGCGCGGAGCCCCATCACCGGGTTCTGCTCTTTCGGGTGCGGCATCTCCTCTGAAAGCTTTTCTCCGCCGAGGTCGAATGTCCTTATTGTGGTGGGCTTGCCGCTGTTCAGTTCCAGAGCCTCTTTCAGAATCTGAAACTGTTTTTCCTCGGAGACATCCCCGTGCTGGAGGTAGATGTATTCCGTTCTGTAAAGCCCCACTCCGGAGGCGTTATTCAGGTTCGAGAGGTGAATTTCGTCATTAAGCTCCACGTTGGAGTAAAGGTAGACATCCACCCCGTCCGCAGTGCGCACTTCAGTGTCGCGCAGGTTTTCCAGAGATGTGATGTAGTCGCGGTAGCGTCTTTCTTTTATCGTATATTTTTCAAGGGTTGCCGCATCGGGGTTGATGATAACCACCCCCTCGAACCCGTCCAGAATAATCGTGTCGCCGCTTTCGGCTATTTTTGAAATATCCTCAAGCCCCACAACAGCCGGAAGACCCAGAGAACGGGCGAGTATTGATGTGTGGGATATTTTGCTGCCCAGATCTGTGGCGAAGCCTTTTATGTTTTTCTTGAGTATGTGTGTTGTGTCGGACGGGGAAAGGTCATGGGAAACCACAACGGAGTTCTCCTCCACCTGTTCCAGAATGTCATAGCCTTCGCCCGTGAGGAAGCGGAGAAGCTTCTGCACTATATGAACAACATCGTTCCCCCTCTCACGGAGGTATTCATCATCAGCCCGCTGAAAAACACGGCTGAGTTCCCTGCCTGTATTGTGCAGAGCCTGTTCGGCATTTACCAGACTGTTCCTGACAATCTCTTTGCTTTTCCCTATGAGCATTTCATCGCGAAGAAGCATCAGGTAAACGTCGAAAATCATTGAATGGCTTTCGGAATATGTGTCTCTGCCCATTTCACGCACTTTTTCGATATAAGCGGTGGCGTCCGCCACTGCCGCGTCAATCCGCGCGCACTCGGTCTCTGTCTCAGTCGGTTCGATCCTTCGCTTCTGAAAGCTCACTTTCAGACGGTCAAGGAGATAGCACTTGCCTATCGATACCCCTTCGGATGAGCCTATACCCTTGTAGATCTTCATTTTCCCTCACCGAACCTGTCAGCGACAAGATTCTCAATGGCGCACACAGCCTCGTCCGCATCGGTTCCGTTGGCGATTATTTCTATAAAGCTTCCCTTCTGAGCGGCAAGCATCATAAGCCCCATAATACTTTTTCCGTTTACTTCAAAGCCGTCCTTTTTCACTTTGATATCGCAGGAAAATTTCTCGGCAACCTTAACAAGGTTCGCAGCCGCCCTTGCGTGCAGTCCGAGTTCGTTCACTATTTCCAGTTTTTTGTTAAGTAACTGCATCTAAACTCCCAATTGAAAAAATATTATTCCGCTCAGAATAAGGTTAATCATAAGCCCCAGAGTTATATCCAGCTTTTTGGCCAGAACAAGCCCCATGGCAAGATAACCGGCGGCAATAAAAAAGACATCCACGCTTATTTCAGCGCTTGTTTTAAACATATATGAAAGAAACACTCCCAGAAAAAAAACGCTTATGAGATCAAAGTGCTCCGGCCATTTATTAAACCCTATGCGGTTGAACCAGACTATGACATCGCGCCCCAACTCTCTGCCCAGACTGTAGCCGGTGAAAAGGAAGGCGAAATGAAAAATATTGAATGTGAGGAGGTATATCATCACCCCCGTGAACGGATCCACAGTTCCCACAATTGCGGCAAAAACAAAGGAGAACGGGCGGAGCGAGTGCCAGAAAAAGCTGTCCCCCAACGCGCCGAAGGCTGAGGCATAAGCCTTTTTAAAAGTTTCCGGCTCGAATCCGTTTTTATATTCGGTAAGCCACATGCCGAGGATGAAGTTTACGAGAAACGGGTGGGTGTTGAAATATTTCCGCTGATTCTCCAGACATTTTTCGTCAATGGATATTCCGTCCCGCTTGGCGGCATCCCTGAGCAGGTAGTAAAAGCCCGTGCCCTGCATGTTTTCATGATTCAGTCCGGCTTGATAAAAAAGACTTTTCAGGAGAGTGACAATGTTTCTCATAAAACAGCCCATCCCACCAGAACACCGCAGAGGAAAAGCACATACTTAACATAGCTGTTGCCGGAAAGAAATCGGAGAAGAAAGCCGGAAAGAAATATTATTGTGAAGACAATGTAGGGGATGTAATTGTCATCCCCGGGAAGGTAAGCCGCGAACCACTGGTAAAGTGTGTATATAATGACAAACGCCAGATTATAGACCACAACGCCCTGTCCGTAATGAAACAGGAGCCCCAGCTTCACCAGCTTTGAGGCATTGAACTTATCCCCCCTGCCAAGCTCCCGGAGATAAAGCCTTTTGTTGAGCTTTCTGCATATATGGAGGGAGAGGGTGACGGGGTATGTGAAAACAATAACAAGCATGAGCGCCAGAATAAAGCTACTCATCCCCGTTACGGCGTGGTATGACAAAACAAGGCTGAAGGAGTATGCCCCGAAACTGTCGTCTCTGGAAATCCTTGTGCCCACAGGGACATCCACAAGCCCGATTATTTCAAAAATCAGCCCGCCGAGAAAGCACAGCTCCACCGAGCCAAAAAGAAGACCTATGACAACCGCAACAACAAGGGGGCGGGATATCATGGTGTTGAAGCCTGCGGCTCTGTCCACGGTGATTATCCCCGAAAAAGCTAACAGCAGAATCAGCTGGGTCATAACCCGCCTTTGAGAAGCTTGGAAAAGTTTCTTATCTCCACACTAGGCTCCCACGGAACCTTATGGATATATACTTCCACCATATCCCTGATGGAACAGACCTGTTCAATCTCGTTCAGGTCGAGAAACACGGTGTTGGAAACCTCCACCTTGTGCTCCCGACAGGCAACACAGCCTATATTCACATAAACATCATTGTCTATAAGCTCGGTACAGCGGGCAAGATCCTCAACCGATTCCATCAGCACCAGAGTGTAGTCTCTGGCGCCTTTCAGCCTGCCGAAGCCCGTGATGAACTGGTCAACGTTCATAATCTCCAGTGTACAGCCCGAAGGAAGTGCGCTCTGGAAAATCATCCGCTGAAGGCTGTCTCCGGCAATGCGGTCGCTCACAACCATAATGCGGTGGATCTTGTAATACTTGACCCAGCCTTCAATAACCTGACCATGTATAAGTCTGTCATCAACGCGAAAAATTATCTTCTTCATGATGTCTCTTTCAAAAGCTCTCCGGCAACTATTATGCTCTGCCTTGCGGAGTCAGCGCATTCGTTGCACATTGCTCTGATCGATTTATTTTCCCGCCTAAGCCCCAGAGCCTTGATAAGCATCGGGAGATTAACGCCGGAAACAACCTCGACATTTTTAGCGCCAAGGTAAGCCATAGCCACGTTTGAGGGGCTTCCGCCGAACATATCGGTGAACACTATGGCTCCCGATTCCTCATATCTGGCGATCATTTTCTCTATTTCGTCAGCAACATCCGCCAGAGATGAGCCGTACTCCATGGAAATCGTCTCCACACCTTCCTGAGAGCCCAAAATCATCTCTGCGCTTTTTTTAAGCTCCTCACCGAATCTGCCGTGTGTCACAAGAACTATTCCGACCATCATTGTCACCTGTCCCTATCTCTGTGCTTGGTTATAACTTTAAATTTAGCTGTTTCTTTCAGATATTTCGACAGATTTTCGGCTATTGCCACGGATCTGTGCTTACCGCCTGTGCATCCTATTGATACAGTAAGGAATCTTTTACCCTCTTCAATATAGTTCGGAACGAGGAAATCCAGCATATTTTTCAGTTTTTCAAGGAAAATCCCTGTTCTTTCATCGGAGAAAACATATTCCTGAACCTCTTTTTCCATGCCCGTTTTTTCCTTGAGCATATCCTCAAAGTGAGGGTTCTTCAGGAAACGGACATCGAAAAGAAGATCCGAATCTTCCGGCACGCCGTATTTAAAGCCGAATGACTGCACAGTTACGCTGAGCTGGGAGGAGTCGTCGTCCATGAAATATGACTCCACCTGACGCGCAAGCTCGTGCACGGTTTTGCGTGAAGTATCAATGACGATATCCGCTGTTTCTCTTATCTCCTTTAGGCTTGCCCTCTCACTGTCAATCGCCTCGGGCAGGCTTGAGCCCAGCGGGTGGGTGCGCCTTGTTTCCTTGTAGCGCTTGATAAGAGTTGCGTTGTCCGCCTCGATGAAAAGAACTTTTGCGCCGTAGCTGTTTTTAAGAAGCGAAATAACCTCCGAGGCCTTCTCGCTGTTTCTGCTGCGGATGTCAATAACGAGTGCAACCTTGGAAACATCCATGTTAAATGTAAATATCAGTTCCAGAAATTTTTCAAGAAGCTGCGGGGGAAAGTTATCGACGGTATAATAACCCAAATCCTCAAGAACATCCGCCGCCCTTGATTTTCCGGCGCCGGAAAGCCCTGTGAGCACAACCAGAGAAACTCTCTGCACTATTCTTCCCCCTTTTTAGGAATATTCTTAAATGATAATATCTCTCCGCTCTGTGTGCCATTCTTTTTTCTTTTCGGGTTCATTCTGTTAAGCAGGTTATCCGAAAAATCCTTTGCGGAGTCATATCCCATAACTTTCAGAAGCTGGTTTCTGGCGGCGACTTCCACAATCACAGCCATGTTTCTTCCGGCGGTTATAGGCAGAACTATCATAGGGGTTTTTATCTCAAGGGTTTCATAAAACTTCTTTTCAAGGCCGATGCGGTCGCAGCTTCCCACCTGATCCCAGTCCACAAACTCAATTACAAGCTCAATTTTTTTGCGCATTCGTATAGCGGTAACTCCGAACATATCCTTTATGTTCAGAATCCCCAGACCACGCACTTCAATATGGTGGCGGAGAATGTCGTTGCTCATGCCGACAAGGGTGTCGTAGCGTTTTTTGATGGTAACTATATCGTCCGCCACAAGCCTGTGGCCGCGCTTCACCAGTTCCACGGCGCATTCGCTTTTGCCTATGCCGCTTCTGCCCATAATAAGCACGCCGATTCCGTAAACGTCCATGAGAACTCCGTGAACATTTGTTTCCGGCGCAAGCCTCTCCTCAAGAAAGTCCGTGATAAACTCAATGGCTTTTGAGCTGAGAAGCTTTGTTTTAAAAAGCGGTATGCCGAATTCCTGCACAGCGGCAAGAAATTCCTTGGGTATTTTGAGGTTTTTGGTAACGATAAAGCAGCATATCTCGTGCTTCATAAGGTTTTCTGCCGCCGATTTGCGCTGTTTCGGCGGCAGTGTCCAGAGATAGGATATTTCGGTATTGCCGAGGATCTGAATGCGCCCCTCGTGAAGATACTCCGTAAAACCGGCAAGAGCCAGTCCCGGCTTCTGTATCCGGTGGCTGGTTATGAAAAGTTCATGAATCTGCTTTTTGCCGTAAAGCAGCCTGAGCCCTATGTGTTTCGCACCGGCAGAAAGCAGATCGGAAACAGGCATTTTATCCATACAGATCCACCCGGGATTATTATCTTAAAGTTTCTGTTCCTCTTCACGGAGAATAAGGCAGACCTCGCCGGCACTTTCCGCTTTAAGGACTCTTTCCTTAAAGTCAGTCGCCTTCACGAGCCTGCTTATTTTTGCCAGAGTTTTCAGATGAAGGTTCATCTGTTTCTCAGGAGCAAGAACAAGAAAAAGTATTTTCACATCCTTTCCGTCCGCAGACTGAAAGGGCAGGCCTTTGCTCAAAGCCAGAAGGATCACAAGGTCATCCACGGCGAGTTTCGCGTGGGGGATTGCTATCTCCTCGCCCACTCCCGTGCTGCCCAGCTTCTCTCTTTCAAAAAGCGCCGTAAGCGCGGACTCCGTGTCCGCAAGGGCGTTCTTCCCGTCCAGAAAGCCCACCATCTCGCGTATTGCGGAATCCTTATCCTGAGAAGAAAGGGAGAGGATTACCCTCTCCACGTCGATATATTCGCAAAGATTCATTCAGCTGCCTAAGAGTCAATCAGGCCGATGTTTCCGTCGTCTCTTCTGTAAACGACGCTCAGTTCGCCGGTTTCGGCATTGCGGAAAACGAAGAAGGTTTTGTTCAGCAGATCCATCTGCATAACGGCTTCTTCAACATCCATGGGTTTCACGGGCATGTCTTTGGATACCACTACGCGGGGTTCATCGCTGTCAAAGCTGTCAACATCAAGAACATTAAGCTTGAGGGGAGCTTTGAACTCTTTTTCCATAAGTTTTTTGTTTTTCAGCTTTTCTTTGTATTTAACAAGCTGTTTTTCTATTTTATCCACGGCGAGATCGATGGACGCATAAAGGTCCTCGGACTTCTCAAGCCCTTTCATAAATACGCCTTTAGCAGTGATAAGCACTTCCACTATATGAAGATTTTTCTGAACCTCCAGAAGAACGTTAGCCTCTGTGATGTGATCAAAGTATTTTTCAAGTTTAGCGACTTTCTTTTCTGCGTAGCTTCTTATGGCATCCGTAATTTCAATGTTTCTTGCAGTGATCTGGACGTTCATGCTACCTCCCGGTTTTTTTTCTCTGGGATTTGGTGGGTATATTCAACTCATCCCTGTATTTTGCAACGGTTCGCCGTGCAATTTTTATACCTTTTTTCTGCAAAATTTCCACAATTTTCTGATCGCTGTGGGGGCTGTCCGCGGGCTCTTCGTCAACAATGCCTTTGATCATCTCCTTGACCCTGTCTGTGGACATATCCCCTTCCGCCGTGTCGAGCCCTTTCACGAAGAAGGATTTAAGCTCCATAACCCCGTGCTCGGTCATTGCGTACTTGCCGGAGGTGACTCTGCTTACCGTGGACTCATGCAGTTCGGTCACTTCCGCTATGTCTTTCAGCTTGAGCGGGCTAAGATGCCTCACAGTGCCGAGGAAAAACGGCTTCTGCGCGTCTATTATGGCCCGCACGACTCTGTATATTGCCTTCTGGCGCTTGTTGAGGCTTTTTATCAGCCACACTGCGCCTTTTATCTTCTCTTCAAGATATTCCTTGGCTTTCGCGTCAACATTGGCGCTTTTGAGAAGGCGCATATAGTAGGCGCTTGTCCGGAGGGATGGCATCCCGTCCTCGTTGAGGACAACGTCAAAGTCATCCCCCTTGCGCGCTATGTACACATCCGGGGTGACGTGCCTGTTCTCCCCTTTCTGAAAAGAAAGCCCCGGTCTGGGATCTGTCTTTCTTATTAAAAAAAGGAGATACTCAAAAGTGTCCTGCTCGATGCCGATGCTCTTCATGATATCGGCATATTTAAAGTTTATCAGTTCCTCTTCATAGTTTTCAAGGAGTTCGGCCGCAAGCTCCAAATAAACTTCCTCTGTGCCGAAATCCTCAAGCTGGCGGCAGATGCATTCACGCAGGTTTGAACTGGCTATGCCGGAAGGCTCAAACCCCTTGATAACATCGAGCACGGCCTCAACCTGCTGTTCCGTACAGCCGAAATGCTCGGCGACCTCCGCGCAGGGCAGTCTGAAGAAGCCGTCTTCGGACAGGTTGCCGATTATGTATTCGCCTATTTTCTCCGCCTCAGCACCCAGCCCCATTATCCTGAGCTGAAACATCAGATGGTCAAAGAGGTTGTCGCTGCGGCCTATGAATTTTTCAAAATCATAGCCTTCGTCGCTGGACGGAGAATACTGGAGTTCTTCGTTATCACGGTAGAGCTCGTCCCAATCCACTTTAAGGAGATCATCCTCAAAGTTATCCTCGTTTTTGAGCTCCTCCGCGGATTTTTCCTCCCCTTCCTGAACTTCCTCCAGAACGGGGTTTTCCTCAAGATATGTGTTCAGTTCCTGCACCAGTTCGGTGATAGGCATCTGAAGGATATTAAGAGACTGCTTCATCTGCGGGGTGATGAGGAGTTTCTGGGCAAGCTTTGTCTGAAGACCTATATTAAGTTTTCCGGCTGCCATCAGATTTCGAAGCCCTCGCCCAGATAGCGGCTAATTACCTCTTCATTGCTCACAATCTCCTGCGGGGAGCCGTGGCAGAGTATTTTCCCGTCCGCTACGATGTAAGCCCTGTCAGTTATCTTGAGGGTTTCGCGCACGTTATGATCGGTGATCAGAACGCCCAGCCCCATCTCCTTCAGGGAGAAAATCATTTTCTGTATGTCCGATACGGATATGGGATCTATGCCGGAAAAAGGTTCGTCCAGCATGATCACATCAGGTTCCGCAGATATGCAGCGGGCGATCTCCACCCTTCGTCTTTCTCCGCCGGAGAGTGAGTAGCCCTTTGAATCGCGCACCTTTTCCAGTCCGAATTCACGGATAAGCCTTTCCGTTGTCTCTTTTATCAGAGATTTATCACTGTTTTTAAGCTCCAGAGCGGCATATATGTTTTCATAAACCGTAAGCTTTCTGAAAACGGAGGGCTCCTGCGGCAGATAGCCTATGCCCTCCCTGCTGCGCTCATGTATGGGGCTTTTGGTAATATTTTTGCCGTTCAGGTGCACAGTTCCGCCGTCAGGCTTCACAATCCCCGTGAGCATGTAGAATGTAGTGGTTTTTCCGGCTCCGTTCGGGCCCAGAAGCCCCACAACCTCACCCTTTGAAACCTTGAGTGAGATTCCGTCCACCACGGCGCGCTTTTTATAAACCTTACGCAGGTTCTCGGCAGAGAGTCCCAATCTATTTACCTTCCTTGGGGTTGAGAATGATTTTCACCCTTTTGTCCTGTCCTCTGACAACTCTGGCTTCGCCGGTTTTGTTGTTTATATTCACCTGCTCGCCCTCAAGGTAGCTTGTGCCCTGCCATACTTTGACAGAACCGCTGAGAACCGCCCTGTCCTCCGCGACATATATTTCCGCCCTGTCCGCCAGAGCGCGCATATCTTCCTTATTCATCCTCACGTTGTCCTTGAAGATGAGAACCTCGACATCGCTGGTGCCTTTAAGGAACACTTCAAGCTCTCCTGAACGCACCTCAAGATCGCCTCTCTTGACATATACATTGCCCCTGAGGATGTTTTTGTTTTTAAGGATTGTCACATTGTCCGTTTCTATATGTATTGGGCCGGATGAGCCTATTGTAAACTCTCCTGCGGCAGAAGCGGCAGAAAAAGCGGTGATGACAGCAAGGCTACATAGAATAATTAATCGATACATTCCCTATAAACTCCGTGATCTTAGTTTTGAAGTCCATTTCCGCTCTGTCCGCCCTGATGATGTTGGCACCCTGCATACATACAACTTCGTTTTCCACTGTTCCCGTGTAGCTCTCGAAGTCATAGTTCATTATGCCGCTTTCAGATGTTCTGAAGCTGAGAGTGCCTGTGTTCCCTCTGATATTTCCTTCCGCGACAAGATACCGGTTCTGAAGGTAATAGCCTCTGTCGGCGCTGGCGGTTATTTTTTCCTCGCCGTCATCAAACTCCACCGTTATGTCGGTGAGCTCGGCGATATTTTCTATCCTGTTGAAAGATGCTTTGGCGGCGGTGAGGCGGTAGTTTGCCCCTTCTCTTCCGGTGAGCATCTCAAAATCCGTTATCTCAAAAACATTCGAGGGCGGCACATAGCCCTTCATCCTCTTTTCGCTGCCGGAGCAGGATAAAAGGGCAAAAAGCATGACAACACCGCCCGCGGCGGCTAATATGATCTTAAAACGTCTTCCCATATTCCGCATTTCTTGAGTATGTATTCTATAAATTCCCTGACCGCACCCTCCCCGCCTTTGGCAAAGGTGATGTAGTCCGCTTCGCTTTTCACATAATCCGGAGCATCCGCGACAGTAGCGGAGGTTCCGGCGGCTCTCAGAATGCCTATGTCGTTTATGTCGTCGCCGATTGCGGCGCAGCTTATGTCATCGTAGCCTTTCTCGTCTCTGATCTGCCTGTAGAGAGCGGCCTTGTCCGCTATGCCTGTGTAGGCCTTTATGCCGAGTTCCGCCGCGCGGATATCCGTCACAACTGACTTTCTGCCGGAAATGATGATTATCTCAAGCCCCGCACGCATAGCCAGCTTAATACCTAGACCGTCATGGACGTTAAAATGTTTTGTTTCCTCGCCTCTTTCGTTGTAAATGATTTTGCCGTCGGTCATTACGCCGTCAACATCGAGGAATATGATTTTTATATCTTTCTTCATGCGAGTCCGGCCCTGAGCAGGTCGTGCAGGTGTATTATTCCTGAGGGTCTGCCTTCCTGATCCACGGTTACAAGCGATGTTATGGAGTGAGTCTCCATAACGGAGAGAGCCTTCGCGGCGAGAGCGTCATCCGGTATGGTTTTCGGGGTCTTGGTGCAGACCTCCTCAACCTTCATGGAGAAAACCCTGTCTCTGTGCTTCTGCATCCCGCGTCTTAAATCACCGTCAGTAAGTATCCCTTTCAGCACGCCGTCTTTGTCAACAACGGTTGTGCATCCGAAACCTTTGGAGCTTATTACGAAAACGGCATCGGAAACCGGAGTGCCTTCGCTTATAACGGGGAGCGCGTCCCCTGTGTTGTATATATCAGCCACTTTCAGCAGAAGCTGCTTGCCCAGTGAACCTGACGGGTGGAAGATAGCGAAATCCTCTTTCTTGAACCCTCTTTTTTCAAGAAGTGCAACGGCAAGGGCGTCCCCCATTGCAAGAGCCGCCGTTGTGCTCGCGGTGGGCGCAAGATTAAGCGGGCAGGCCTCCTTCTCAACGGAAGCATCCAGAACGCAGTCGCTCTTTTTTGCCAGCATGGAGTTTGTCTTGCCGACTATGCCGATAAGCGGAATGCTGAAACGCTTTATAACGGGGAGAATTTCAAGAATCTCTTTCGTTTCGCCGCTGTTTGAGAGGGCTATCACAACATCCCCCTTCACAAGCATTCCCAAGTCCCCGTGAACCCCTTCCGCCGGATGGAGGAAGAGAGCCGGAGTGCCCGTGCTTGCGAAGGTGGCGGCAATCTTTTTGCCTATGTGGCCGGATTTGCCCATGCCTGTAACAACAACCCGACCCCTGCATGAGAAGATGAGCTCAACGGCGGAAACAAACCCGTCACCCATGGCGTCTCTGACTCTGCGCAGGGCATCTATCTCGACATCAAGGGTTTTTTTGCCGGCCTCAAGGATATTCAATCTATTCCCCCTCGCCTTCGAGCTCTTCACGCTCTTTTTTGAACTTGTAGGCGGCGGCTATGAAGCTTGAGAAGAGAGGATGCGGCTTAGTGGGCTTGGATTTGAATTCCGGATGGAACTGGCATCCGAGGAACCATCTGTGAGTTTTGAGCTCAAGTATCTCAACCAGATCTTTTTCAGGGTTCACGCCTGTTATGTGAAGACCGCCTTTTCTGAGGGCGTCTCTGTATTCGTTGTTAACTTCGAGTCTGTGTCTGTGTCTTTCGCTGATGAGCTGTTCGCCGTATGCCGCATGCGCCGTGCTGCCTTCCTCAAGCCTGCATGCGTAAGCGCCGAGCCTCATGGTTCCGCCCATGTTCTGAATGTTTTTCTGTTCAAGCATGTAGTGGATAACCGGATGGGGGGTGTTTTCGGCAAATTCGATGCTGTGGGCGTTCTCAAGTTTGAGCACGTTGCGGGCGTATTCCACCACCATGCACTGAAGGCCGAGGCATATCCCGAACAGGGGAATATCCTTGATGCGGGCGAAGTTCACGGCGTTTATCTTGCCTTCCACGCCTCTGTCGCCGAAACCGCCGGGGATAAGCACTCCGTCAACATCGTCAAGGAACTTGTCCGGCGTGCTCTCTTCGAGGTCTTCCGCGTCTATCCACTTGATGTTCACTTTGAGCTTGTTGGCAATGCTGCCGTGCAGAAGAGCCTCTGAAATGCTTATGTAAGCGTCTTTCAGTGAAATATATTTGCCGACCACGGCTATATCCACCGTGTCTTCGGGCTGTTTTATTCTGTAGACTATATCTTCCCAGACGGAGAGATCGGACTCCCTTTCCTCAAGGCAGAGTTTTTTAAGCACTACTCTGTCTATCCCCTCTTTGCTCATTTTGTGGGGGATTTCGTATATGGAGGCCGCGTCAATGGCATTGATTACGCATTCCTTGGAAACATTGCAGAAAAGGGCGATTTTCTCCCTGTAGTTATCATTAAGCGGGTATTCCGAACGGCATACGAGCACATCCGCCTGAATGCCTATCTCGCGCAGTGTCTTAACAGAGTGCTGAGTGGGCTTTGTCTTCAGTTCGCCCGCTTTTTTCATGTAGGGCACAAGGGTGACATGGATGTACATAACGTTGCTGTCGCCGTCCTCATAGCGGAACTGCCTGATAGCCTCGAGAAACGGAAGCGATTCAATATCGCCCACTGTTCCGCCTATCTCCACCAGAACTATGTCGAAGTTCTCGCTTCCGGCACGGATATTTGCTTTTATTTCGTCTGTTATGTGAGGGATAACCTGAACCGTCGCGCCCAGATAGTCACCTCTTCTTTCCTTGTCTATCACTGACTTGTAGATTTTTCCGGTGGTGTAGTTGCTTTCCTTTGTTGTATTGGAGGAGAGGAAACGCTCATAGTGACCAAGGTCAAGGTCGGTCTCCGCCCCGTCTTCAGTCACGAAAACCTCTCCGTGCTGAATCGGGCTCATTGTTCCCGGGTCAACGTTAAGATAAGGATCGAGTTTTTTCACCGTCACCCTGTAGCCTCTGGACTCAAGAAGAGCGCCAAGAGACGCCGCAGTTATTCCTTTTCCCAGCGAAGACAGAACCCCGCCCGTTACAAAAATATACTTAGCCATTTCCCAACCTTTTTAAATATTCTTCTGCTTTTATTAAATCCTCTGCCGTATCAACGGAGACGGGCTTATAACCTGTTACGAGTACACGTATTTTCTCTCCTGCTTCCATTGCGCGGAGCTGTTCGAGCTTTTCTGTGTTCTCAAGCCTGCCAGGCTCCATGGAGGAGAATTTCAGTAAAAAATCCTTTCTGAATCCGTAGATTCCGATGTGTCTGTATCTCTGCGTTCCGCTGCCGTCCCTGTCATAGGGGATGGGCAGGCGGGAGAAGTAAAGCGCGTTGCCGTCAGCACCGAACACGACCTTGACGGCGTTCGGGTTGTCCGAATCCTCGCCGTCCTCAAACGGGGTGCAGGCGGTCACCATATTAAGACCCGCATCAGCCCTGAGCTCCGCTATGAGCGCGTCTATCAGTTCAGGATCGATGAAGGGTTCATCCCCCTGAACGTTTATAACTATATCGTCCTCTATAAACTTTGCGACCTTGGCTACCCTGTCCGTTCCGGAAGGTATCGCCGGATCGGACATGGAGCATTCCAGTCCGTCAACGGTTCCGCAAACATCAAGAACACGTATGTCATCAGTCACCACTATGACCCTGTCCGCTCCGGACTTCATGCACCGTTCCGCAGTGCGCAGAATCATGGGCACTCCGCCTATCTTCGCCAGAGGTTTTCCCGGCAGACGGCTTGACTCATAACGTGCCGGAATAACAACAACACTCATAAAAACCTGACCTTAAACTTTGTTAAACATTATTTGTATTCAAAACATTACATAATAGTATGAACGGCAGAGTTTTTCAATAAGCAAAAACAATGCCGCACAATAACTTTTGTTATTCAGCTGTAAACGATTTTAACAGAGAAAAAGGGCTCAGCCCTGTTTCATCAAACTGACGGCGATGGCGTAATCTTTGCCGTGGGAGATGGAAATCTCAATGTCCGGACGCCTGACCCCTCTGACATAAACCTCCGGCGCACCGCCGCGCACGGGCAGAACCTCGATATCCGAAAAGCCTATTCCGCGCATTCCGGTTTTGAGGGACTTTGATATGGATTCCTTGGCCGCGAACCTCCCCGCGAGAAAGTTGAGCCCGTTTTTGTTTCTTTTATGAAAAACAGCCTGCTCACGTTCGGAGAGTATCTTGTCCAGAAACCTCTGCCCGAAGCGGGCGTAAGCCGCTTTTATCCTGTGGAGCTCAACAATGTCACAGCCCAGCATGGAGCGTGGCCCTGTCTATGGCTTCCCGCATGTCCTTCACAGCCTGAGTAAGTCCGGTGAAGATGCTTCTGGCTATTATGGAATGCCCGATGTTCACCTCATGCATCCCTCTGAGGGAGACCACTTCGCCTACATTCTTGTAGTTCAGTCCGTGGCCGGCGTTCACAATGAAGCCTGTTTCAAGGGCAAAGTCCGCCGCTGTGGAAAGCTTTGTGAGCTCCCCTCTTTTCTGCATCCCCTTTGCCTCGGCGTAGCTTCCTGTGTGAAGCTCGATGTATTTTGCGCCTGTTTCAAAGGCTTTTGCTATCTGCCTGTTGTCGGGATCAATGAAAATGCTCACCGCGATTCCGGCGTTCATGAGCTTTTCAACCGTGTATTTAAGAGTGTCGTAATTCCCTATCACATCAAGCCCGCCTTCAGTGGTGAGCTCCTCACGCTTTTCCGGCACAAGGGTGCAGGTTTCGGGCTGAACTGCGAGGGCAATCTCAATAATCTCCTCACTGCATGCCATCTCAAGATTAAGGGGGATATTTATCGTTTCACGGAGCAGCATCACATCACGCTCGTTTATGTGCCTTCTGTCTTCCCTGAGGTGAACGGTTATTCCGTCCGCACCGCCGAGTTCCGCCAGAACAGCCGCCTGAACGGGGTCGGGTTCATGCCCTCTTCTCGCCTGCCTTACCGTGGCTACATGATCTATATTTACGCCGAGTTTTACCATTACTTCCTGCCTATCTCGTCGGTTACGCATTTGGTTATTTCCTGCGCAAGCGCAGTTATCTCGTTATGGTCATCACCTTCGGTCATGACGCGGATCTTGTTTTCCGTTCCCGAATAGCGGACAAGCACCCTGCCTCTGCCTTTCAGTTTTTCCTCGGCCTTCTTTATCAGAGCGGAGGATTCTGTGAGATCGCAGAGAGGAATCTTTCTGTCCACTTTTTCATTGATCAGCACCTGAGGGAAGAGTTCAATAAACCTCTTCAGCTCACTGAGCGGTTTGCCCGTTCTGCGCATCACCTTCAGAAGCTGGATAGCGCTTACCATTCCGTCCCCTGTGGTGTTGTAGTCAGAGAAGATCATGTGCCCGCTCTGCTCGCCGCCGATGTTATAGCCGCCCTCAAGCATTTTCGCGAGAACATACCTGTCGCCGACGGCACAGCGCTCAAGGGTGATCCCTATGCCGTTCATTGATTTTTCGAAGCCGAAGTTGCTCATGACGGTTGCCACAAGAGTGTCCCTGTTCAGTCTGCCTTCCAGCTTCATCTGGCGGGCGCATATGCCCATGATGATGTCTCCGTCGACAACCTCGCCCTTTTCATCAACAAAAATAACCCTGTCCGCGTCGCCGTCAAAGGATATGCCCACATCGGCACCCTGTTTTCTGACCAGTTCAGCGCTTTTTTCAGGGTGAACAGAACCAACGCCTTCATTGATGTTTGTTCCGTTCGGTTCAACGCCGATTGTGGTGACATTCGCCCCGAGCTCCATCATCGCCATGGGCGCAACCTTGTATGCGGAGCCGTTGGCGCAGTCCATTACTATCTTCATCCCCATGAGATCAAGATCCTTGTCCAGACTGCTTTTCACAAACTCAACATACCGCCCGACCGCAGTGTCGATCCTGTATGCCTTGCCGATATTCTCCGCGGAGATCGAAACCTCGCCCCCGTGAACCATGCTGTCGGTCTTCTGTTCTATGGCGAGCTCCACCTCATCGGGCAGCTTGAGCCCTTCGGAGGAGAAAAACTTGATTCCGTTATCGTAATAGGGATTGTGCGAGGCGGATATAACCACACCCGCATCGGCCCTGAGACTGCGGGTAATAAAAGCTATGGCGGGCGTTGGGATAACCCCTACCTGAACCGCGTCCACGCCCATGGAGCAAATACCGGCCACAAGAGCATTTTCGAACATATAGCCCGAAATCCGCGTATCCTTTCCCACGACTATCCTGTGGGCTTTTTTTCCGTTTTTAAATTGCTGTGCCGCCGCCTGACCAAGGCGCAGCGCGAATGAAGCCGTCATGGGAAAAACATTTGCCTTTCCCCTGACCCCGTCGGTTCCGAAGTATTTTCTCACTCTTATTCACCTTTCCGTTCGAGCCTGATTCTTACCTTGCCCGGGGTAATTTTGAGCACCTGATACCCCTCAGCTTTGCTTGAATATACCTTCATTGTGTATCTGCCGGGCTTGTCTGTATTTTCAAGATCCACGTAAAACTTGATCTTTTTCTCAATATTCTCGGGGGTCAGAAGATCCTTGCGCCCCTTTACCTTTACGGAGACAATATCGTTTATCACCGCGGTGAGGTTGTCATCAAGGTTGACCGCAATTACGGAAACATTGTCTACTGTTTCCTCGGTGATATTTTCCTTGAAGCTCACATATACCTCCACCTGCTCGGGGTTGGATGTGAGAACGCCGTCGGTTTCCTTTATCCCTATGCTGTATGTGAGCCCCTCTTTTTTGGATGAGAGGTTTACGGGCTTGGTCTCAATGGAGTTTATTCCGGCGAGTTTTTTTGTGGCTCCGAGAATCTCGGCATATTCAGGATAAACCGTAACACTGCCGACCTTGAAACCCGGGTGGGGCTCACCGATAAAAGTGGGCACAACCTTGATCGATTTCTTGACCAGCTTGTCGACCGTGATATTAATCCCTTCGGGGTCAACACTCACCAGCTCAACACCGGAAGGCAGCTTTATTTCGGAAGGGGTCAGCCTGTGGTAAGTGTCTCCGTAGCCGAGGGCAGATACATCCACCTCGATTGTAACCGCATTGTAGTCCAGAGCGCGCATAAGCCCTCTGGGAGTTTTGGCGGTGACATTCACATGAGTGTCGGCGGAGACAGCGACAAGCTCTCCCTGCATGTTTCTCAGCTTGACCGGAGCGTAAACGTTAAACTCCTGATACTCGCCGGAAACAAGCCCGAACCAGAGGGAAACGGCTATGACTATTGAAAGTATTTTCAAATGGAGGTTTTTCATTTCTTCTTAGTCCCTCTTTTGTCTGTTTCAAAGAGTTCCTTCAGCCTTACCCTCAGCATCTCAGCGTCAAGCTCCTCACTCAGCACACCTTTGTATGCTATTGTGATTGAACCCTTCTCCTCGCTGACAGTAACGCTCACCGCGTCTGTTTCCTCGGTTATCCCTATGGCTGCCCTGTGGCGGGTTCCGTAGTTTTTGCCTATGTCAACCTTCTTGCTCAGGGGCAGAATGCACCCGGCTTTCAGGATTTCACCGTCTTTGATTATCACCGCTCCGTCATGCAGAGGTGAATAGGGGATAAAAATACTTATCAGAATATCTTTTGTTACCAGACTTTTGAGCGTTTCACCCGTATCAAGGTAATGTTCCAGATCCGTGTTTCCTTCTATCACAATGAGTGCGCCTATCTGCCTGTTGGCAAGGATGCTGGCCGCCTTGACTATTTCATCCAGAACCTTCAGGGTGGACTTGTTTCCGGCGCCGAGCATTCTTGTTTCTCCGAAAACAGCAAGCGCCCGCCTTATCTCCGGCTGGAAGAGAACCACAAGGGTTATGAAAAGATAGCCTGTGAAGTTGCTCAGCACCCAGCTTGTGGTTTTAAGCCCCAGATACTTTGAAGCAAACGAAATAACAATGAGAAGAAGAACGCCCAGAATCATCTGTATGGCTCTTGTGCCCTTTATGAGCAGAAGAATCCTGTACGCCACCACAGCGATTATGGCTATATCAAGAATATCAATAAGAGTCACAAACTTAAAAAACTCAGGCATCACACCCTGCCTTTCTTAGAAAATCAACCACCTTAATCATCTCGGCGGTTTCCGCGACATCATGGGAACGGATAATATCGGCTCCCTTGAAAACGGCGACCGCCTCAAGGGACTTTGTTCCGATAAGCCTTTCCCGGGGAGGTTTCCCCGTGAGTTGTCCGATCATGGATTTTCTGGAGATTCCCGCAAGAAGCGGAAAACCAATCGAAGTGAACTCTTCAAGATACTTGAGGATAACGTGATTATCCGTCAAGGTCTTTCCGAATCCGAATCCCGGATCAAGAATTATGGATTCTTCCCTTACGCCCGCCTTAACAGCAGCATCCGCCGAATCGTAAAGGAAGTTTTTAACCTCTTCAAGCAGGTTGGCATATGCTGGCGCATCCTGCATGTTTCCGGGCTCGCCTTTGATATGCATTACGCAGAGCGCCGCGCCGAAATCCGCGCAGACTTTGGCCATATCTGAGTCAAAGGTAAGACCGCTTATATCATTTATCATATCGGCTCCGTTTTCAAGAGCCTTTAGTGCTGTTTTGCTTTTATAAGTGTCTACTGATACAAAAAGATTCATTTCCTTAGCAAGCCTGACGGCAGGGAGCACTCTTTTCAGTTCCTCATCAAGAGAAACTGAGTCCGCCCCGGGTCTGGTAGATTCGCCGCCGATGTCTGTTATATCAGCGCCCTGAGCGGCGAACAGGTCAAGCTTCGCCCTGATTCCGTCTTCGTCCGCTATGCTGCCGCCGTCGCTGAAGGAATCCGGAGTAACATTAAAAATACCCATAACAAGAGGTTTTTCCAGTGAAAATTCCCTTCCGCATGAAAAGAATGAACGTTTTTTTGATTTTGTCAGAAAAGATTTCAGGCTGAGGGCGATCTCAGATAAATTAAAGGGCTGAACCGCAAGCCTTCCGGCCAGTGCTTTCAGCCCTCTTTCAGTTCCGATGATAAGAACATCTGTTCTTTCCGCCGTGCAGTTTACAGTGCCTCTGCACACGGCGGCATCTATACCGGATGCAAGTGCTTCCTGCTTTATGATGTTACCCTGAGCAGGCCTGAGCCCGCATATCTTGACGGCGCGGGCTACTGCTTTATCTGCCATTCTCAGGGCGTAGGGGTCTACACCTACTTTTTTCAGTTCATAGATTATCCGCTCTTTCTCGGGCGTTACCTCAAACAGTCTCAACTTGCGCTTCTTCCCCTTTTACGTCCTCAACGGGTTCAGCTTTTTCTTCGCTTTTCTTTTCAATGGGCTGAAGCATGACGGGATCTATCTCGCCGGATTCAATTTTTGCGATCAGCTCATCTATTTCATGTCCGTCGATGGTTTCTTTTTCAAGGAGAAGTCTGGTGACCGCGTGCAGCAGCCCCATGTTGTTTTTAAGTATATCCTTGGCTTTGTTATAACCTGTGATTACGAAGCGCTTAACTTCATCATCGATCATAACCGCCGTTGATTCGCTGTAGTCTTTTGTGTGCCCGAAGTCACGGCCGAGGAACACCTGATCGTCCTTTTTGCCGAAGGCAAGAGGGCCCATCTTTTCGCTCATTCCCCATGCGCAGACCATTTTGCGGGCTATATCTGTCGCGCGTTCGATATCGTTTCCGGCGCCTGTGCTCAGCCTGCCGTATATAACCTCTTCGGCGCAGCGTCCGGCCATGAGAACAGCAAGAATAGCCTCCATGAACTCCTTGGTGTACATGTGTCTGTCATCCTCGGGGAGCTGCTGAGTGACACCCAGAGCCATCCCTCTGGGGATGATGCTTACCTTGTGAACGGGATCCGCGTCAGGGATAAGTTTCGCCACTATCGCGTGCCCTGCTTCGTGGTAGGCGGTGTTCTCCTTTTCGGAGTCCTTGATAACCATGCTGCGTCTTTCCTTGCCCATGGTTACTTTATCTTTTGAGTCCTCGATATCTTTCATGTCCACTTTGTCCTTGTTGCGTCTGGCGGCAAGGAGGGCTGCCTCGTTAACAAGGTTTGCGAGTTCCGCACCGGCAAAACCGGGGGTTCCCTTGGCTATGGTTTCCAGATCCACTTCGGAATCAAGGGGTATTTTGCTTGTATGCACTTTAAGTATCTGGAGCCTTCCCTGCATATCGGGTCTGGGGACAACAACCTGCCTGTCGAACCTGCCCGGTCTCAGAAGAGCGGGGTCAAGAACATCAGGCCTGTTTGTGGCGGCGATAAGAATCACGCCTTCGTTCGATTCAAAACCGTCCATCTCCACAAGTAGCTGGTTGAGGGTCTGCTCTCTTTCATCGTGTCCGCCGCCGAGGCCTGCGCCCCTGTGACGGCCGACTGCGTCTATTTCATCCACGAAAATGATGCACGGCGCATGTTTTTTACCCTGGTCAAAAAGGTCACGTACACGGGATGCGCCCACGCCCACGAACATCTCCACGAAGTCCGAGCCGCTTATGCTGAAGAAATTTACTCCAGCCTCGCCCGCAACTGCTCTGGCGAGAAGGGTTTTACCCGTTCCCGGAGGGCCCACAAGGAGCACGCCCTTGGGAATTTTTCCGCCGAGTTTTTGGAATTTATGGGGATCTTTAAGAAATTCGATTATTTCCTCAAGCTCTTCCTTCGCTTCTTCAATACCTGCTACATCCTTGAATGTAACCTTCTGCTGATCCTGCGTGAGCAGTTTCGCCTTGCTTTTGCCGAAGCTGAAGGCCTTGCCGCCTCCGCCTCCGCCCTGCATCTGGCGCATGAAGAAGATCCATACTCCGATAAGCAGTATCATGGGCAGCCACGAAATAAGAACCTGCATGTACCACGGGCTCTTGTCCGGCGGACGCGCGGTTATTTTGACCTTGTTGTCAACAAGGAGCTTCACAAGTTCAGGGTCATTCGGGGCGTAGCTTTCGAACTGGGTTCCATCCTTGTACTGCCCGTTGAGTTTTTCCTGTTTAATAATAACGGATTCAACTTCTCCGCTCTGCACGGACTGAAGAAACTCCGAGTATGATATGTTTTTCATGACTCCCTGAGTGCCTGAAATGATGTTAAAGAGGAACACCATTATGAATGCTATAACAAGCCAGAGGGCCATATTTTTATAGAGGTTGCTGTTCATTTCTCCTCCGAATTATATTCTAACCTAACTTCCTGCCGCACAACGCAGACAGTTTATGAATCTGCTGATTCAAAGCGGAGCGCAATGCTCCACTTGTCAGCTTTTTTTACTGAAATTCAACCACTCTGATATCAGGGAGGTTTCTGTATCTTCCGTCATAGTCAAGTCCGTAGCCCACGACAAACTTGTCGGGGATGGAGAAGCCTATGTAATCAGGCGTGAAATCCATTATACGCCTTGAAGGCTTGTCAAGAAGCGCACACACGCCGACATATTCAGGGTCGCGCACCTTGAGCATCTTGGTAAGATAATTTATAGTATAGCCCGTGTCCACAATATCTTCCACCAGAAGAACACATTTGTCTTTCAGTGGTTTATCAATATCACAGACAAGCTGCACGGAGCCGCTGGACTTTGTGCTGGCGCCTTTGTAGCTGGAAACAGTTATGAACGCTGTTTCAACCATAGGTTTATCAAGCCTCCTCACCAGATCCGCCATGAAAATAAACGAACCCTTGAGAACGCCCACGACAAGGAGCTCCTTGCCCGCAAAATCGCTGTTGATTCTTTCAGCCAGCTCAGCGACCTTTTCGCTGATGCTCTGTTCCGATATGTAGCCCACAAGTGTATGCTTGTTCACGAACCCTCCGCAACTGTCCATAAATATACATAAAAACAGATTTTAAGGACACTGGAACTTTTCAGGAAAAAATACTTTTTTAGTCAACGGAAAGGATAAAGTCAAACAAAAATAATCCGTTAATAGTAATTGCCTAATCATCCTCAGCCTTGCGGAGGAAAATATCCGGATTCTGAAAAACCTTTTCAGCCCAGATGATTTTACCGTCTTTCTCCGCAATAAGAGCCCTGTCTCTGTCAAAAAGTTCAGTTTTACTGTTGATAAAAATATCTTTAAGTTTTCTGCCGTCTATGCGGTCGCCGTTTCTGCGGGTTCTGACTGTTACTTCCGCATCAATGAGTGCTCCGGAAAATTCCAGAACCCTGCCGTCTGCCGTCAGTTCCCTTTCTCCCGCCTGCTTGACTGCGCTTACGGGCTTTATAAGTTCCGAGTGAAATACCCTCAGCCTTCCGTATGAGCATTCCGCGTTATAGCCGTCCGGCAGATCGATCCGGACTGATTCACTCTCCGCAGCCAGAGCAAGCACATTGTCCACATGCCTTTTCTCCGCGCGGAAGCAGCCGGAAAGCATCCGCCGCACAACCCACGCCTGCTCGAGGGGGCTAAGGGCAAGGAGTCTGTCAGTTTCCGCAATACAGACCCCGTTCTCACACTGATACACACAGCCGAGGCGCTCCTCAGTCTCCGCATCAAGCAGAGCGGACTGCTCCATAAGCTGTATAACCTTTTCCAGAAATGCGGGATTATATCGTTTTATCTCTGAAACTATCCCCCCCCGCACCCAGTTACGCAGGTATGAGGTGTCCAGATTAGTTTCATCAAAAGTGGTCTCTATGCCATTCTTTTCTATATATTCCAGAACATCTTCGGTGGAGATTTTCAGCATTGGGCGAAAGATGTTCCCCCTTGTCAGCTTTATTCCGCCGAGAGAGTAAGGGGACGCGCCCTGAAAAACCCTTATGAAGAAGGTTTCCGCCATATCGTCTCCGGTGTGGGCGGTGAGTATCAGTTCAAACCATCCCTTTTCAGCAACTCCTTCCAGAGCCTCATAACGGAGCTTTCTGGCGGCATGTTCCAGCCCCTGCCCCTGTTCTGAAGCCAGTTCGGGAACATTTCTTCTCTCCGCATAAAAATCTATTCCACGCCTTTCGCAGAACGCACGGCAGAAAGCCTCGTCCCTGTCCGCGTTTTCACCGCGTATCATGTGATTGACATGACAGGCTCCGAAGGCAATTTTCAGTCTTTGGGCATTAATATAAAGCCAGTGGAGAAGAGCGCATGAATCCTTTCCGCCGGAAAAAGCGGCAAGAACCTTCCTGCCCGCCATGCTTCCGGCGCTTTCTTCCATGTATCTGTCAAAGGATAAAATCATTCTGTTTGCGGTAAATTTCCGTAAATGCCTTTTTCTTTGCCTCAAAGCCTTCACGGCCGAGGAGCCCGTAGGCATACTGTTTGCCCTCCTCAACGCCGGGCTGGTCGAAGGGATCTATATCGTAAGCGAGACCGATCACCGGAACGACATACTGATAAAGCATGAAAAGCTGTCCGAGAGTGTATTCGTCCAGCACATCCACAGTAAGTTTCAGTGAGGGCTTGCCCGTATTTTTCAGGGCGGCCTCGGTGGCTTTAAGCTCAACATTGCAGAGCTCGCCCATTGTGTGTCCGCTCAGATAGTCATAAGCAGGGAAAGATGATTTCAGGGTTTTGTCGCTTTCGTGGTTCAGGACTTCGATAAAAGTCACAAGCTTGTCCGAGGGGCCTTCCTTGAAAAGCTGAACAAGGGAGTGCTGATCAACAACGCCCACCGATGGAACGGGTGTGGAGCCGAAAAAGACCTCTTTTCCGCTGCGGTCGTATCTTTTTCCGAGACTTTCGCCCCAGAGCTGGCAAAACCACGCCGAAAACGACTTCAGTCTTGAGCTGTAGGGCATCATGACGTTCATGTTGCGCCCTTTGTCCATGTAGTACATATAGATAGAGGCGAGAACCAGGATCATTTCGTAGTTGTCGGATGTTATTGAGGCTCCGCCCTTTATGAGCTTGTCGATATCCATGCCCAGAACAGCGGCGGGGAGAAGCCCCACTGGGCTGAGCACGGAGTATCTTCCGCCCACATTGGAGGGAACATCGAACGCGCGGAATTTCTTTTCGGAGGCGATGGAGCGCATGATCCCCTTTTCGGGATCCGTTATAACCACAACTTTCTTTGATATATCTTTTACATTGCTTTTGAGCCATTCGTAGATGATGTTGAAGTTTGCGGCTGTTTCCACCGTGCTGCCCGATTTGGAGATAACGCACAGGAAAGTGTCGTCAGGTTCGCAGGTGTTCATTATGGAGGCGACTTTGGAAGGGTCAACATTGTCCGCCACCCATATTCTGGGCTTGCTCCCCCTTTCCCCGTAGGAAAGCGAGTTGTAGCCGAAAGGAAGCAGAGCATCGCACAGGGTTTCAAGCCCGAGGGATGAACCGCCTATGCCCGCCACGATAAAATCGTTCACGGAGCCTTTTATCTCCTTGGCGAAGCTTTTCATGGCGACTGTGTTCTGCCCTTTTAGGTTCGGGAAGCCCACCGCACCGGAGTTAACAAGGTCTATCAGTCTGGAAAGGCCTAATCTGGCTTTCTCCTTGTACTGCTCGAAGTCAGCCTCGCCCATGCCGCCTTTAATAAAAACGGATGACGTATAGTTATAATCCAGCCTGATCCTTTCCATCGCAAACCTCCAGAAAGCTCAGGGCCTCACTCAGCGTGCGTACCCTGTGTACATTTTTTAGCACATCCATAAAGGACTTTCCATAATTTTTAGTTAACAGGCGGTCATCCAGCACCACCCAGAGCCCCATATCATCCTCATGGCGGAAGAGTCTTCCCACCGCCTGCTTAAAGTAAATCACCGCACGGGGAAGGAAAAAATCCATGAAAGGATTGCCGCCGTTATTTTTAACCTTCTCGGATTTCTGTTTGAGAAAAGCATCATCCGGATATTCAAAAGGGAGCTTGTCCAGCACAACGCATTTCAGCCCTGTGTGAGCGAAATCCACCCCTTCGCGGAAGATGTTGCAGCCTATGAATATGCCCCCTGTTTCCAGCTCGCGGTCGCTTATATCCACATTCCCCTGCATGAACACTTTTTTGTAGGGAAGCGCAGTTTCAAAGAGGGCGGCAAGCTCCTCCATCCTTCTCGTGCTGTTGCATATAACAAGCATTGAGCCCTCAAGGCGGGAGGCGAGTGAGGTATATATTCCGTCAGCGTTTTTATCGTTCCATAAGCCTTTGGGAACGTAAATCCGCCCTCTGGTCTCGTAATCGAAAACCGCCCCTGTTTTAAGTGCGTTGACCTCGCTCGGGTCATAGCCAAGCTCCGAAAGGAAATAGCCGAAGCTGTCCCCCGCGGTGAGTGTTGCGCTTATGAACAGAGGGGAAATGCAGGTTCCTTTCAGTCCTTCCCTGAAATTATCGCCTGCGGTAAGCGGAATAAACTTCACAGTGAAAGAGCCCGCTCCCGCTTCACAGAGCCTCACTCCCTCCTCATCTCCGCGTATGGGAACAAGAGCGGCTTTCAGCTTGGTGAAAGGGTCTTTTATCTCTTTCTCTGTCTTATCCTCTATGATTCTGAAAACTGTTTCTATGTATCTGTCCACATCCCCTTTCATCTGCTCAAGGAGCATGCGGCTTTCCTTTACTCCGGCAAGGAGGGTGTTGTAAGCTCCGGTGGCTGTCTCAACATCCTTCGGTGAGAAATGCGCCTTGTTCTCACGTATCAGCGACATGAAGCTCCGCAGGTTGATGTCGCTCCCTGCGAACTGGGGGTAAATATCCGGCAGGGCGTGCGCCTCATCGAATATCACATGCTCTGCGAAGTCGAACACCGCTCCGAACTCGCTTTTGCTCTTCATTGCTATATCGCTTGCTATGAGGTGATGGTTGGTGACTATTACGTCAGACGCGTTCGCCGCCTCTTTTGCTCTGTAGAATGAGCAGTGGGCAAAAAACTGACAGCCGCTGCCGGAGCACTGATAGCTGTCTGCGGTCATTTTTTCTATGATCTCTCCGCCGAACATGCCGAAGGGTATCTCTATCACGTAGTTTTCGGCTATCCCCTCAAACCACTTAACCGCATCGGGGTAAAAGCTTGAGTTCGGATAAACCAGACGGAAAAAACGCTCATGGCAGAAGTAGTTCCTGCGCCCTTTGAGGTAATACACCGTTGGGGAATGCCCGAAAAGCTTTGATGCTATGGGAATATCCTTGTTCAGGATCTGGAGCATGAGCTGTTTTGTCTTGGTGGATATTATCACCTTCCGCTCAAGCTCAAGGGCGGGAATAAGGTATGACAGAGTCTTGCCGGAGCCTGTGGGCGCCTCAACCACAGCCGGAACATGACCGCTCATAGATTTATGGATGAACTCCGCTATCTCCGCCTGCTGCTTCCTCGGCCTGTAGCCGCTCAGCACTGACGGCAGAAAGTCTTCATCTTCAAAGTAATTTTTTATATTCATATCATCACAGGAAAATTTATATCACACAGCGGCGGAAGTATAAACTTAATATTTAAAACCCATTGCATTCTACACACTTCATGCGCATACTATACACATGAACGGAGGAGCACTATGAACAAAACCAGACTCAATATCAGCATCGATCAGGATATTGCAGACTTTGCCAAGGATTTCGCAAGCGAAAACCGCACCACGGTTTCTGATATTATAACCCAGTATTTTCTTGCGGTTAAACGCAGAAAAGAAGGTGAATCAGCAGAACGCATACTGGCAGATCCGGCATTCAGCGCAGCACTTGAAGAAATGCAGGAAAAACTGAGAACAAACAAAGCCCGCTGGCATTCATACGATGAGGTATTCGGCGGATGAATCAGGCTCTTTTTGAGGAAGCATTTCTTAAAGACCTGAAAAAACATCAATCCATAAAAAAGATTATCCAAAAAAAAGTCGACATGATTCTGTCAGATCCGGCTGCAATGGGAGAACCGCTGAAAGGCAATCTCCGAGGGTTTTATTCCTGCCTTGTTAAGCGGAATTTTATCATAATATATCTTTACTGCCGCTTATGCCGCAAAAAAGGTGATGATAAGCATGTCATGTGTGCGGATTGCGATGATACAGGGAGTGATACAGTAAAATTTGTGCTCCTCGGACCCCATGATGACGCATACGGAATATAAAAGCCTGTATGCTTAAAAAACCGAACAAAACATCTTTTTTATGCGTCCATTTTCTGATAGAATTTTTACCCGTCGGAGAGTTAAATGTTCAGAAAATTATCAGCAGTCCTCATAATAATAATCCTCAGCGTAAGCTGCGGAGCGGCAAAGCACGAAAAGCCCGCGCAGGCTGACGATCAGCAGCCGAAGGCGGAGGCTGTGGCTCCTGTTCATCCCGAACATCAGCCGGAGGCCTCCGAATCCAGCAGGGTCACTCCCACTGTTCTTGCAATACGCAAAATTGAAGACAGCGTGGTGAACATCCGCACGGAAAAAACCGTGGAAACAAATGTCAGCCCCTTCTTTAATGATCCTTTTTTTGACGATTTCTTCGGACTGCGCAAACGCAGCTACAAAACCCAGAGTCTGGGCTCCGGTGTTTTCATAAGCGACAACGGAACGGTTGTAACCAACTTCCATGTGGTGAAAGACGCCACAACTGTTTTCGTTATCACCCGCGACAATGCCAACTACGAGGCGGAGTTCATAGGCGGGGACGAATCCATTGACCTTGCAGTTCTGAAAATAAAAGACAATACAAAGAAATTTCCCGCGGCCACCCTCGGCACAAGCTCGGATGTGATGCTTGGCGAACCCATAATAGCCATAGGCAACCCCTACGGCCTCAGCAGTTCGGTGACAACAGGCGTAATAAGCGCCGCGGCGAGGATGATGAACATCGGCAACAACTACAGCGTGTTCATACAGACTGACGCACTCATAAACCCCGGCAACTCCGGCGGCCCGCTGATCAACATCAACGGCGAGGTGATAGGCATCAACACCGCAATCCACCGTCAGGCGCAGGGGATAGGCTTTTCCATTCCGGCGGACACCGTAAAAAGAGTCCTGCCCGAGATAATAAGAAACGGCAAACTCCGCAGGGGGCATGTGGGCTTCACAGTCAAAGACACCGCTCAGGGTGAGGACATGATGCCCGTGATCGAATCAGTTGAAAAAAATTCCAACGCCGAAGAGATAGGACTTAAACC